>JARIBR010000070.1 GCA_029258695.1 Quadrisphaera sp. | reverse complement strand
CGGCACGGCCGTCAGCGCTCGTGCTCGTCGGGTCGTCGCTCGTGGTCGTCGGGACGCTCGCGCGCAGGCGCGTGCCGCGGGGGACGGCTCGCCCCACCTCCAGGCGCCCGCCGAGGGACTCCAGGCGATCGCGCATGCCGCTCAACCCGCCGCCGGGGCGCTGCTGGACCCCGGCGCCGTCGTCGGTGACCACGACGACCGCCTCGGCGCCCTCGCGGCGCACCGCGATGCTCACCTGCGCGGCGCCGGCGTGGCGCACCACGTTGGTCACCGCCTCGCGCAGCGCCAGCGCCAGCGCGCTCTCGGCCTCGGGCGTCGCCACCACGTCGGCGCGGTCGACCGCCGCGACCACGCCGGCCGCGGCGAGCGTCGCCGTGGCCAGCGCCAGCTCGTCGTCGAGGTGGACGTGGCGCCACCCCGAGACGGTCACCCGCGCGTCGCTCAGCGCCGCCCTGGCCACGCGCTCCAGCTCGGCGAGCTCGTCCTGCGCACGCTGCGGGTCGACCGTGACGAGGCGGCGGGCCAGCTGGGAGCGCACGATCACCGAGGTCAGCGACTGGCCGATCGAGTCGTGGACGTCGCGGGCCAGGCGCTCGCGCTCGGTGAGGGTCGCGATCGCCTCGATGCGGGAGTTCTCGACCCGCAGCGCCGCGTGCGCACGCTCTCGCTGGGCGTCAGACGCCGTCTCGAGACCGACGACCCAGACGAAGATGAGCGTCGGAAGCGTCGACCAGATGCGGAAGACGAGGGGCACCGGTCCGACCGCGAGCGGAAGGATCGCGAGGAGGCTCAGAAGGGCGAGCCACCGGACCGCGCTGCGCCGCGGCCAGGCATCGCCCGCGAACGCCGCCGAGTACACGAGCATCACGGTTGCCCCGAGGTTGACCGGGAAGGCGGCCACCGCGATCACCGCGGCGACGAACGGCGCTGTGCGGTGGAGTCTCCCGCCGCGGACGGCTCTGCCGACGGTGAGGTAGAAGACGGCGAAGCCCACGGCGACGACGATGGTCACCACCCACGAGAGGGAACCCGTGCGCGGGTCGAACAGCAGGGGAAACGCCATGATCCCCAGGTAGACGAGGTACCAGGGCGTGCTGCCGTTGCGGTGGCGGCTGGCGTCCGGGTCGCCGGCCACGGGCCATGCGCTCGCCGCCCGCCCGTCACCCGCTACGGGCCGGTCGCCGGCCACGGGCCATCCGCTCGCCGCCTGCCCGTCACCCGCCATGGGCGCAGACGCCTCGGAGGGCGACCCCGCTCCCGGTGTGGCGCGCATCGCCGTCATCGCCGCACCCTACGACCGCGCCCGGCGCAGGGCCCAGGTCGCGAGCCCCCCGAGCGCGGCGGTGGCGACGACGAGGACGAGGACGTTGAGGCCGGCGCTCCCGGCGCTCACCAGCTCCGGTGCGATCTGGGCGATGCCGAGCTGGGAGAGGTGGTAGGGGAGCAGGAAGGGGGCGATCGCCTGCAGCCAGCCGGGCATCATCTCCAGCGGGAACCACAGTCCCGAGCCGATGGCCGTGACGAACAGGGTCGCCTGCAGCACGGCGCTCGCGGCAGCGGACGAGGCCAGGGCGCCGACGGCCACACCGAGCAGGGCGAAGGGCAGGCTCCCGACCACGAGCACGGCGACGAGGCGCAGCCAGGCGAGGGGATCGAGGCTGGCGCCGCCGATCATCACGGCGACCACGGTCATGAGGACCATGACGGCGAGGGCGTGGGGGATCGTCGCGATGACCTTGGCGGCGACGAGCACGGGCAGCGGCGTGGCCGAGACCATCCGCGTGCGCAGCCAGCCGCGCTCGCGGTCCTCGGCGAGCGAGAGGCCGGGGGTGATCATCGCGGTCCCCATGACGCCGAAGGTCCCGTACGTGGCGAGCAGGATCGCGGCGACCGTCGTGCCGCCGGCGCTCTGCCCCCCGAACAGCGCGGTGAAGAAGACGAAGAAGCCCACGGGCAGCGCGACGGAGAAGAACAGGGTGACGGGGCTGCGCACCACGGCGCGCAGCTCGTCCGCGGCCTCGGTGGCGAGCACCCGGCGCAGCGACCAGGTGCTCCCCTGCGATGTCGGCGAAGGAGGCGGTGGCGTGGTGTCCCGGCTCCGTGCGGTGCGGGCGTCGGTGGTGCTGCTCGTGGTCATGGTGGTGCTCCTGTCGGCGACGGTGCTGGTCGGGGAGTGCTGCGGGGCGGCGACGTCTGCGGCGGGGCCGCGGTCGGTGGCGTGCGGGCGGCGGTCCGCGGTGGCGGTCACGACCGTGCTCCGACGAGCGAGGCGTCCGAGGCCGGTGCGGAGGCGTCGCCGCTGCCGGTCAGTGCGGCGACGGCCTGCTCGAGGGTCGCGCTGGCCACGGCGAGGTCGGTGAGCGTCGGGTCGCCCTGGAGCCAGCGCCACACCACCGCCTCGGCCTCCGCGGTGCGCACGACCACGCGTCCGCCCTCGAGGGCGACGCTGTCGCTGCGGACCAGGGCGGCGACCTCGTGCGCCGCCAGCCCCGACGCCGCGGAGACGGTGCGCTGCGGCATCGCCGCCGTCAGCTCGCTCGGCGTCCCGGAGACGACCACCCGCGCGTGGTCGAGGACCACCACGTGGTCGGCGACGGCCGCGGCCTCCTCCATGAGGTGGGTGGTGACCAGCGCGCCGACACCCTGGTCGCGCCGGGCGGCGACGAGGTCCCAGAAGTCGTGGCGCGAGCCGACGTCGAGGCCGTTGGTCGGCTCGTCGAGCACGAGCACCGCCGGGGCCCCGACCAGCGCCATGGCCAGCTGGACGCGGCGCTGCTGGCCGCCGGAGAGGTCCTTCGCGCGCCGCGACGCCAGGTCGCCGGCGCCCACCGCGGCGAGCGCCCGCTCCCCGGCGCTGCGCTCAGCGCCGGCCCGGGTGGCCGCGGAGCGCAGCAGCTCCGCGACGCGGAAGGTCCGGGGGAAGCCGGCGCTCTGGGCGACGACACCGAGGTGACGCCGTGTGGCAGCTCGCCGCGGGTCGCCGCCGCAGACCTCCACGGCGCCGGCCACCGGGGCGAGCAGCCCCGTCACGAGGTTGACCAGCGTGGTCTTCCCCGCCCCGTTCGGCCCCAGCAGCGCCACGCAGTCGCCCGCGCCCACCGCCAGGCTCACCGCGTCCAGCGCGTCGACCGCGCCGTAGCGGTAGCTCGCCCCCTCGACCCTCAGCACCGTCTCCACGTCGATCCTCCGTCGCTCGTCCGCGACGCCTCTCGCCGCGGTCGGACCAGCGTGTCGAGCGCCGGCCCGGCGTGGCAGTGGGCGACGTCAGCAGGTCGACGTGACAGACGTCATGGCTGAGCCGGGCGACTCAGCGCTGCACGTCGGCCACCAGCCGGCTGCGCGCGCTGTGCGCCACGACCGGCTGGGGCGGTGACGCGACGGTGGCCGTGCCGGCGATGGGCTCCCACGCCCCGCCGTCGACGGAGAACTCGCCGGTGTACGTGGTGCTCATCGTCAGGGAGTAGCGGCCCGGCGAGGCGTAGGCGTGCGCGTGCGGGCCGGCCGGCCACGGGGCGCCCGGGTCGGCGACCGGACCCAGGCTCGTCCCGTCACCGAAGTCCCACGTCCAGGCGGCCGGGGTCGCGCGCACCGCCACCGGCACGCCGAGGACCACGGTGGGGAGCACCTGCACCTGGCCCATGGCGTGGACGACCGTCGGGACGGCGATGAGCAGCTCGCCCCCGGGCGGCTGCGTCACCGCCGTGCCGGGGGCGAAGGGCAGCTCGCGGAACTGCTCGGCCGTGACGACGACGGCCGGCGCGGCGCCGCCGCCCTCCTCGCCGCCCGGGAGGACGGCCGCCTCGTCGGGGGTGAGGCACGCGACGCCCACCGGTGCCCACGGGCCGTCGTCGCCGCGGGGGCGCTGGTAGGTGACGTAGCGGATCTCGCCCGGCTCGGGGCACGTGAGCGTCGCGCCGCCGCACAGCGCCTCGTTCCCGCTGCCGGGGGCGTTGCCGGGGCAGTCCGGGGCGCGGGACCACTCGAACGGGTCCGGGGCTGGCGCCGCGGAACCTCCCTGGCCACCAGCGCCGGTGCCGCCACCCGCCGCGCCGGTCCCACCGCCAGCGCCGGTGCCGCCACCCGCACCGCCCCCCGCGGGCCCACCACCCCCATCGGCGCCGCCGCCGGGCGGGGACGCACCACCACCCCCGGCGTCCGCGCACCCGGTGGCCCCCTCGGCCCGCGCACCGTCGCCGGCGAGCGAGCTGCCCAGCTCGAGGCACGGCGTCGCGCCTGCGGCGGAGGCGGCGGGAAGCGGCGCGGCGAGCGCGCCGAGGGTCGCCGTCGCCAGCACGAGCGCGGCGGTGAGCGCCCCCCGACTCGTGATCACCGGCGGACCGTAGCGCCGCGCAGGCTTCGGGCCGGCGCGCGAGGACGAACCTGGGGACGAGCACGGGCGAGCACGCCCCGCCCGGGGGAGCACCGCCACGCTCGGTCGCCCCCGACGCCACGCTCCGCGAGGCTCCACCCGGCTGCCCGCCGGCGGTGGTGTGACACTTTCCCGGTGATCTCGACGAGAGCGCGCCGAGCCCGCGGGGGGCGCCTCGCGCTCGTGGCCGGCATCGCGGCGCTGCTGGCCGCGCTCGGCCTCGTCGGCCTGCCGCGCACGTCAGCCGCGGTCGAGCGGGCACCCCGCGACCTCCTGGCGCGCGCCGCCGCCTCGAGTGCGGTGCCGTACACGGGCACGGCCGTCACCTTCGGCAGCCTCGGCCTGCCGGACCTGCCCCGCCTCGGGCGCCTGACCGCGCTGCTGGGCTCCAGCACCCGGACCCGCGTGCTGTGGGCCGGCCCCACCCGTCACCGGGTGGACGAGCTGCTCGCGACGGGCGAGCGCGGTACCTACGTCGACGGGGACGCGGTGACCCTCTGGGACTACGGGGACGCCGAGCTGGCGAGCGGCACCGCTCCCCGCGGCGCCCGGCTGCCCCACCCGGAGGACCTCCTGCCGCCGGCCCTCGTCCGAGGTCTCGTCGCGGGCGTCGACGCCGCCGAGCTCACCGCCACCGCGCAGCCGCTGGACGGCCGGCGCGTGGCGGGGCGTCCCGCGAGCGGCCTGCGGATCACCGCGGACGACCCCCGGGGGACCCTCGCGCACGCCGACGTGTGGGTCGACGACGCCTCGGGCCTGCCCACGCAGGTGGCGCTCGTCGACCGCGCGGGCGTCACGGCCCTGCTCTCCCGGTTCGACCACCTGAGCCTGGCTGCTCCCGACCCCGCGGCGCTGACCCCGCCGGCTGCTCCGGGCGCGGAGCGCCGCGACGTGCGCGAAGATCTCGTGACGGCGGTCGACGACGTGGCGCCGTACGACCTGCCCGACACCCTCGCCGGCTACCCGGCGCTGCGCGAGCGCCTGAGCGCCGACGTCGAGGCCGACCTGCGCGACCCGAACCGCCGCCGTTTCGGCCCGCTGCCCGCGGGCGCCTCGCCCGGCGTGGGTGTCTACGGCAGCGGCCTGACCCGCCTCGTCGTCCTCCCGCTGCCCCGCGACGTGGGCCGCAGCGCCCTGGACGTGGCCCGGGCCAGCGGGGGGGTCGCGCTGGTCGACGGCGGCGCCGCCGAGGCGATGGAGGCCGCGGGCGGCGACGCGGTGCTGCTCGCCGCCGGCGCCGTGCGCCTGGTCATGGTGCGCGTGCCCGGGGGCCGCGACGACCGCTCGTACGTCATCGCGGGCGACGTCGAGCCGCAGGTTCTCGGCGAGGCGGTCTCGCAGCTCGTCGCCGACACCCCGCAGTGGCAGCGAGCGGTCGGGCCGGGACGGGGGAACCGGTGAGCGCCGATCTCGACGACCACGCCGACCTCGACGAGGAGCAGCGCCGCGCCGCCGCGCACGATGACGACGCGCCGCCGCCGGGCTCGGCCGTGGCCCTGTGCGGGCTCACCAAGCGCTTCGGCTCCTCGCGCGGGGGCGTCACCGCGGTGCGCGACCTCGACCTCGACGTCGCGCAGGGGGAGCGGTTCGGCTTCCTGGGGCCCAACGGATCGGGCAAGACCACGACGGTACGGATGATGCTGGGCCTGGTGCTGCCGACGTCGGGCCGGGCGTGGCTGCTCGGCGGGCGCGTCCCGGGCGACCTGCCGGGCGTCCTCGGCGACGTCGGAGCGCTGGTCGAGCAGGTCGCGGCCTACCCCCACCTGTCCGCGCGCGGCAACCTCACGCTGCTCGACGCCACCGCCCCCGGCCCGGCCGGGCAGCGGGGACGGCGCAGCCGCAGGGCCCGGGTGGGCACCGCCCTGGAGGCCGTCGGCCTGGACCAGGTGGGGCGCCGGCGCGTGGGCTCCTTCTCCCTGGGGATGCGCCAGCGGCTCGGCCTCGCCGCCACGCTCGTGCGCCGCCCGCGCCTGCTGGTCCTCGACGAGCCGACCAACGGGCTCGACCCGCAGGGGATCCGCGCGGTCACGGACCTGCTGCTGGAGCTCAACGCCGACGGCGCCACGCTCTTCCTCTCCAGCCACCTGCTCGCCGAGGTCGAGGAGCTGTGCACCCGCGTCGGCGTCATGGACCGCGGCGCCCTCGCCGTGGTCGGTGACGTCGCCGACCTGCGCGCCCCCACCGGCCGCCTGCTGCTGCGCGTCGACGCCCCGGGGGCCGCGGCCGACCTGCTGCGCGAGCCGCGCGTCGCGGCCGATCTGGGCGCCCGCGTGGACGTCAGCGTCGACGACGACCGCCTCGTCGTGACCCCGCAGCAGCCCGGCGCCACCGGCGCGCGGCTCTCCGACGTCGTGGCCGCGCTGGTGCGCGACGGGGTCGCCGTGCACGAGGCGGTCCCGGAGCGCGCGACCCTCGAGGACGTGGTCCTGGCGCGCACCCGCGCGGTGGGCCAGCGGTGAGCCGGGCCGCCCCGCCACCGGGCACCCCGGCGCGACGGCCCGGGGTGAGCCTGCCGCTGCTCGCCGTGACCCTCGTCGAGCTCCGCAAGCTGGCGCTGCGCCCGCGCACGTGGGTGACGATCGGCCTGCTGTGCCTGCTCCCGTCGGTGGTCGCGGTCTTCCTGTCCGTCACCGAGCTGGCGCCGCGCCCCGGGCAGGGACCGACGTTCCTCTCCGCGGTCCTGGGCAACGGCGCCCTGTACCCGGCCGCGGCCCTCGGGTTGATCCTCCCGGTGTTCCTGCCCGTCGCGGTGTGCGTCGTCGCCGGCGACGCCATCGCGGGGGAGGCGGTGAACGGCACGCTGCGCTACCTGCTGCTGCGCCCGGTCAGCCGGACGCGGCTGCTCGTCGCCAAGCTCGTCGCCGTGCTCGCCTTCACCACCACGGCCGTCCTCGCCGTGGCCGCCACCGCCTACGTCACCGGCACCGCGCTGCTCGGCAACGCCCCCACCGAGCTGTCCCTGGCCTCGACGACCGTCTCCGGCACAGGACTGAGCCCCGAGGACCTCCTGTGGCGCACCGTCCTGGTGATCGGCTACCTGTCCGTCTCGATGATGGGTGTCGCGGCCCTCGCGCTGCTGCTCTCCACGCTGACGGACTCCCCGCTGGCCGCGGCCCTCGGGGGTCTCGCGCTCATCGTCGGCTCGAGCGTGCTCGTGGGGCTGGACTCCGCCGACGCCGTGCGCGACCTCCTGCCCACCCGCTACTGGCTCTCCTGGGTGGACCTGTTCCGCGACCCCATCCTCTGGACCGACGTGCGCGCCGGCCTGGTCGTCCAGCTCGGGTACGTCGCGGTCCTCCTCGGTTCGGCGTGGGCGACGTTCACCACCAAGGACGTCACCAGCTGATCCGCCCGCCGCAGAGCCCCGCGACGGCCGCCGGGAGCCGCGCGTCCCTGCGGCCACGGAGCGCGGGTCGGTCGTCTCACCCCAGCATCGCGTCCCCCGCCGCGACGAGGCGCTCGCAGGAGGACGCCGGCGGTGCCTGCGTCCACGCCTCGCCCGTCCCGCCGGGCCCGCCGAGCGCGGCGACGACCAGGGCGACCGCCAGCGGGCTGCGCGCCAGGCCCGCGTGGTCGACGTCGGAGGCGCGGCACACCGCCTGGAGCTTGACGTCGAGGGCGCCGCGCAGCACGGACGTCGACGCCGGGGTGACCACCTCGTCGGCGCTCGAGCGCACGCTCGTCCACGACGGCGACCCCGGCGTCGGCGGCAGCGAGCGCAGCAGGTCCGAGCCGGGGGCCAGCTGACGGCACGCCGTCGAGCAGGAGCCGGGCGCCCCGGCGTCCGCGAGCGACGCCAGGTCGCTGCCGTGGTGCGGGGAGCCCAGGGTGACGACGCGGCGCACCGGCACGTCCGCCCCCGGCCCGGCCAGCCACACGCGGGCGAGGACCCCGCCGGCGGAGTAGCCCACGACGTCGAGCGACGGCGCGCCGTCGTCGAGGACCGCGCGGGCGGTGTCGTCGAGGCGCTGCGCCTGGTCCTCCAGGCTGCCGGAGTCCTCGCCGAGCCCCCCGACCACCACGGCGGCGCGCCCCTGCGCGCGCAGCGCGCGGGCCAGGGGCTCCAGCGACCGGGTGGTCCCGCCGTAGCCCGGCACCAGGAGCACCGGTCCTGCGGCGGCGGGGTCCACCGTCGGTGCAGGCGGCGCCGACGGGCGCAGGAGCACCACCGCGATGACCACGGCGGCCACTGCCGCGAGCCCGAGGGCGATCAGCGCTCGGGCACGGGCGGGGGGCACGGGCAGAGTCTCCCAGCGCCGCCGCCGCGACGGGTGGAGCCGGCGCGGGAGCCCGCGCGGGCACGGCACCTCGTCGGTGCAGACTGGCGCGGTGCCGAGCCTGCTGGATCCTGACGTCGCCGCGCAGCTGAAGAGGGACGCGGCGGGGCTGGTGTGCGCGGTGGTCGTCGAGGACACCACCTCGGAGGTCCTCATGGTGGCGTGGATGGACGACGACGCCCTCGCGCGCACGCTGAGCACCGGGCGCGCCTGGTACTTCAGCCGGAGCCGGGGCGAGCCGTGGCGCAAGGGCGATACCTCCGGGAACGTCCAGCGCGTGGTCTCGGTGGCGCTGGACTGCGACGGTGACGCGGTGCTGGTGCGCGTGCACCAGAGCGGGCCGGCGTGCCACACCGGCGCCCGCACCTGCTTCGAGGGGCGCGAGCTGTCCGTGGCGGCGCCGGCCGACGCCCAGGTCACGCCGTGACCGGTCCGAGCACCCCCAGCGCCGCGGGCCTGGGCCTGGGCGCCACCTGGCCGGACCTGGAGACCTTCCGGACCCTGGCGGCCGACCACCGCGTGGTCCCCGTCGTGCGCCGCCTGCTCGCCGACGCCGAGACCCCCGTCGGCCTCTACCGCCGTCTCGCGGGGACGGCGACCGGCACGTTCCTCCTCGAGAGCGCCGACCACGCGGGGGTGTGGTCGCGGTACTCGATCATCGGGGCCGGCTCCGCGGCGGTGCTGACCGAGCGCGACGGGCAGGCGTGCTGGATCGGCGACCCCCCGGTGGGCGTCCCCATCGACGGTGACCCCCTCGTGGCCGTGCGCACCACCCTGGAGGTGCTCGCCACCGAGCGCATCGAGGGCCTGCCGCCGCTGACCGGCGGCCTGGTCGGCACCCTCGGCTGGGACGTCGTGCGCCGTCTCGAGCGCCTCGAGCATCCCCCGGAGGCCGGGCAGGTGGCCGAGCTGCCCGAGCTGGCGCTGTGCCTGGCCACCGACCTCGCCGTCGTCGACCACCGCGACGCCACCGTGATGCTCGTCGCCAACGCCGTGAACGCCGACGGCAGCGACGAGCGCGTGGACGAGGCGCACGCCGAGGCGCTCGCGCGCCTGGACGCCATGGCTGCGCGCCTGGCGCAGCCGGCGGCCTCCACCGTCGCCGGGCTCGGCGAGGTCACGCGCCCGCAGCCCCGTCGCAGCTCCACCGCAGCGCAGTACGAGGCCGCGGTGGTGGCCGGCAAGGAGGCCATCGTCGAGGGCGAGGTCTTCCAGGTGGTGCCGAGCCAGCGCTTCGAGGTCGACAACGAGGCCGACGCCCTCGACGTCTACCGGGCGCTGCGCGCGAGCAACCCCAGCCCCTACATGTACCTGTTCCGCCTGCCCGCCCCCGACGGCTCCCGCTACGACCTCGTCGGCTCCTCGCCCGAGGCGCTGGTCACCGTCACCGGCCGCCGCGCGGTGACCCACCCCATCGCCGGCACCCGCCCGCGCGGCACCGACGCCGCGGCCGACGAGGCCCTCGCCGCGGAGATGGTCGCCGACGAGAAGGAGCGCGCCGAGCACCTCATGCTCGTCGACCTCGCCCGCAACGACCTCGCGCGGGTGTGCGAGGCGGGCAGCGTCGACGTCACCGAGCTCATGGCCACCTGGCGTTACAGCCACGTGATGCACCTCGTCTCCACCGTCACGGGTCAGCTGCGCGAGGGCCGGAGCGCCTTCGACGCGCTCACCGCGACCTTCCCCGCGGGCACGCTGTCCGGAGCGCCCAAGCCGAGGGCGCTGGCCCTGATCGACGAGCTGGAGCCGGTGCGCCGCGGCCTCTACGGCGGCGTCGCCGGATACCTCGACCTCGCGGGTGACGCGGACATGGCCATCGTCATCCGCTCGGCCACCCTGCGCGGCGGCGTCGCGCGCGTCCAGGCCGGCGCCGGCGTCGTGGCCGACTCGGTGCCGGCCGCCGAGGAGGCGGAGACGCGGGCGAAGGCCGAGGGGGTCTTGGCGGCGCTCGCGACCGCGGCCGCCCTGCGCCCGCTCACCGGCCCGGCAGGACCCGGCGGTACCACCGACGCGGCCGGCTCCGGTGGCCCCGACGGCGCGGCGTCGGAGCCGCGACCGTGAGGCACCGTCGGCGCCTCGGGCGCGGCGCCACGGTGCTGCTCGCGCTCGCGGCGGCGGGCGCCTGCCTCGCGCTCGGGGCGGCGACGTGGGTCACCGCGAGCGTCCCCGACCCGCTGACCACGGCTGCCCAGCCGCTCGTGGTCACCGGGACCGAGGCCGCCCCGCTCGTGCCGGCGCTCGCGCTCGTCGCCGCAGCGGCCGCCATCGCCATGTCGACGTCGCGGGGTCTCCTGCTGCTCAGCGCCGCAGCGGTGCTGACCCTCGCCGGCGCGGGAGCCACGGCGGCCACGGTCGCGGTGCTCCTCGACCCGGCGTCGGTGCTGGCCACCGCCGCGGAGTCGGCCGCAGGGACCACGAGCGCGGCGCCCACGGACGTCACGACCGGCTGGGCCCCGCCCGCCACGCTCGTGCCTGCGCTCGTCCTCGTCCTCGCCGGCACCTGGTCCTCGGTCGTGGGGCGGCGCTGGACGGCGTCGGCGCGCTTCGAGCGGGACGTGCGCGACCTGCCGCCGCCGGAGCGGAGCAGCGGACGGGACCGGACCACCGGTCAGGGGCGGGTCGCCGACCGGGAGCCGGCCGCCGGTCAGGGCCACCTCACCGGGCGCGGTGACGACCCCGCCCCCCAGCACGGCTCCGATGACGCCCCGTCCGCGCCGGACGGGGCGCAGCCGTGGAGCAGCCCGACCGACCCGGAGGGCGGACGCGCTGCTCCCCCCCGGCTCTGGGACGAGCTGAGCGGCGGCCAGGACCCCACCCGCTGAGGCCGGGGCGTGCTGCGGGGCCCGAGCCGTGGCCCGGTCCACCGGCTGCGGCGCCGCCCGGGAGCACGGCATGATGGCGCCATGAGCACCGCGACGCCCCAGCCCGCCGGCCAGCCCACGACCCGCCGCGCCGACCAGCGGGCGATGGCGCCGTCCTCCGAGGACGCCGTCGCCGCGCGCCGCGAGGAGATCGGCGGCGACATCGAGAACCACGGCCACTCGACGGCGGCGTGGACGGGCGTGGGCATCGTGACCCTGGGCGCCCTGGTCGCGGCGATCGCGATGCTCTTCCCGATCGTGTGGCTCGTGGTCGTCGGCCTGGTCCTCATGCCGATCGGTGGGCTCGTCGGCCTGGTCATGGGGCGGCGCTCCCAGGACTCGGCGGTGGCAGGGGGGAAGTAGCCGGTGCGCTGACCGGCCAGGTCAGCTCGTCGGGACGCCGGTGAGGTCCTCGACGCACTCGTTGATCTCCGCCTCCGTCTGGTTCTGCTGGATGCAGTCGATCGCGCTCTGACCGGTGTCGCTGGTGAGGGCCACCACGATGACGACGATCCACACGATGCTCAGCACCAGGGCCAGGGCGCCGAAGACCAGGCCGGTGATGGACACGCCGCGGTTGTCGGCGACCCGTCGGCGCACGCGCCGGACGGCCACGATGCCCAGGACGATGGCCACGATGCCCGGCACGATCGCGATGATCCCGAAGAAGGGGATCAGCCCGAGGACGAACCCGGCGATGCCGACGACCAGCGCCGCGATCCCGAGACCGTTGCGAGGACGCTCCTGGGCGGGGCCGCCGCCGTAGGGTGCCGTGCCCGAGGCGCCGTAGGGCGACCCGCCGTAGAGCGACCCGCCGTGGGGGGACTGCCCGGGCGAGGCCTCTCCGTAGGGTGCCTGGTCCGACGGGGTCTGGCCGTACGGGGTCTGGCCGTACGGGGCCTGGTCCGACGGGGTCTGGCCGTACGGGGCCTGGCCGGAGGGAGACTGCCCGTAGGGCGGCTGGTCCTCGGGACGGGGGGCGCCGGGCTCCGGCTCGCGCGTGCTCATGACGCCCACGGTAACGAGCGTCCTGTCCGGCGCCCTCGCCTCGACCCCCGTGGCGCTCGGCGTCGCTCGGGAGCGGGACTACCCTCGCGGAGAAGGTGCCCGCCGCCACGGCGGGCCGGACAGCCGCGGCAGGCGCGCCGCCGAGCCCCCCACGGGCCGGGTGGTCGGCCGCGCGATCGGCGGCCGGTGCCCACCGGCCGGGAGGACAGGGGTGACCGCGTGAGCGTGCTCGACGACATCCTGGTCGGTGTGCGCGCCGACCTGGCCAGACGCCAGGCCGAGCGGAGCCTCGACGACCTCAAGGCCGTCGCGCGCGACGCCCCGTCGGCGCGCCACGCGGTGAACGCCCTGCGCGCGACGGGGGAGGACGCGGGCCGGGTGAGCGTCATCGCCGAGGTCAAGCGCTCCTCACCGTCGCGCGGCGCGCTGGCGTCCATCGCCGACCCGGCCGCGCTGGCCGCCACCTACGAGAGCAGCGGAGCGGCCGTGGTCTCGGTGCTCACCGAGGAGCGCCGCTTCGGCGGCAGCCTCGCCGACCTCGCCGCCGTGAGGGGCGCGGTGGACGTGCCCGTCCTGCGCAAGGACTTCGTGGTCAGCAGCTACCAGGTGTGGGAGGCGCGAGCGGCCGGCGCCGACCTCGTCCTGCTCATCGTCGCGGCCCTGGAGCAGAACGCGCTCGTCTCCCTCGTGGAGCGGGTGCACTCCCTCGGCATGACGGCGCTGGTCGAGGTCCACGGCCCCGAGGAGGTCGACCGCGCCCTCGACGCCGAGGCCAGGGTCATCGGCGTCAACGCCCGTGACCTGCGCACGCTGGAGATCGACCGCGAGGCCTTCGCCCGCTGCGCCCAGCTCATCCCCGACTCGGTGGTGCGCGTGGCCGAGTCCGGGGTCCGCGGCCCGCGCGACGTCGTCGAGCACGCGCGCGCCGGCGCGGACGCGGTGCTCGTGGGTGAGGCGCTCGTCACCGCGGAGGACCCCAGGTCGCTGCTCGCCGAGCTCGTGGCGGCCGGCTCCCACCCGTCGCTGCGCCAACGTCACCCGGCGAGCGGCACCACCGATCCCTCCCCGAAGGGCAACACCCCGTGACCGCGACCACCGAACCCACCACCGGCGGCGTGCCGCCCCTCGACGCCGGTCCGGGAGAGGGCCCCGTCGGGGACCGCGGGCCGTACTTCGGCGAGTTCGGCGGGCGCTTCGTGCCCGAGGCGCTCATCGCCGCCCTCGACCAGCTGGAGCGGGAGTACCTCTCCGCGTCCGCCGACCCGGCGTTCACGGGTGAGCTGGCGCGGCTGCACGCCACGTACACCGGCCGCCCGTCGATCATCACCGAGGTGCCGCGCTTCGCCGCCCACGCCGGTGGTGCGCGGATCATCCTCAAGCGCGAGGACCTCAACCACACGGGGTCCCACAAGATCAACAACGTGCTCGGCCAGGCGCTGCTCACGAAGCGCATGGGCAAGAGCCGCATCATCGCCGAGACCGGTGCCGGTCAGCACGGGGTGGCTGCGGCCACCGCGGCGGCGCTCATGGGCCTGACGTGCACCGTGTACATGGGCGAGGAGGACACCCGCCGCCAGGCGCTCAACGTCGCCCGCATGCGCCTGCTGGGCGCCGAGGTGGTGCCCGTGACCACGGGGACGCGCACGCTCAAGGACGCGCTCAACGAGTCCCTGCGCGACTGGGTGGCCAGCGTCGACGACACCCACTACGTCCTCGGCACCGTGGCGGGCCCGCACCCGTTCCCGGCCATGGTCCGTGACTTCCACCGCGTCATCGGCGTCGAGGCCAGGGCCCAGGTGCTCGAGCTGACCGGCGCCCTGCCGGACGTCGTGGCCGCCTGCGTCGGCGGCGGCTCCAACGCCATCGGCATCTTCCACGCCTTCCTCGACGACGAGGGCGTGGACCTGCTCGGCCTCGAGGCCGCCGGCGACGGCATCGAGACCGGGCGCCACGCCGCGGCGATCGCCGGCGGCGCGGCGGGCGTGCTCCACGGCTCCCGCTCCTACGTCCTGCAGGACGAGGACGGCCAGACCCTGGACAGCCACTCCATCTCCGCCGGGCTGGACTACCCCGGGGTCGGGCCCGAGCACGCCTACCTCGCCTCGACCGGGCGGGCCCGCTACGAGCCGGTGACCGACGCGGAGGCGATGGACGCCTTCCGCGTGCTGTGCACCACCGAGGGCATCATCCCCGCGATCGAGACGGCCCACGGCCTCGCGGGCGCCCTGCGCGCGGCCGCTGACCTGGCGCCGGACGCCGTGGTCCTCGTGAACTGCTCGGGGCGCGGCGACAAGGACGTCGACACCGCGGCGCGCTGGTTCGGCGTGGTCGCCGAGGCCGACCTCGTCGCCTCCGAGGCGGAGCGCATGGCCGCCCCCGTCGACGAGACCGAGGGGAGCGGGTGGTGAGCGCCGCGGCGCCGGCCCTCGACGGGAGCGCTGCTCCCCGCGCGGACGCGGGGAGCGCCGTGGGCGCTGCCACCTCCAGCGCTGCGGTCCTCGACGCCGCGGCGGCCGCCGGCCGTGCCGCGCTGGTGGGCTACCTGCCGTGCGGCTTCCCCGACGTGGCCGCCTCCGTGGAGGCCGTCCGCGCGATGGTCGCCGGCGGGGTGGACGTCGTTGAGCTGGGCATGCCCTACTCCGACCCGGTGATGGACGGCCCGCTGATCCAGCGCGCCGCCGACGTGGCGCTGCGCGGCGGGATCAGGGTGCGCGACCTGCTGGCCTCCGTCGAGGCCCTGCGCGCCGGCGCGGACGCCGAGGACGCCTCGCGCGCGGCCCCCGTCCTGGTGATGAGCTACTGGGCGCCGGTGCTCTCCTACGGCGTCGACGCCTTCGCCCGCGACCTCGCCGCGGCGGGGGGCGCCGGTTTGATCACCCCGGACCTCGTGCCCGACGAGGCCGACGACTGGCTCGCGGCCTCGGACCACCACGACCTGGAGCGGGTCTTCCTCGTCGCGCCGTCGTCCACGCCCGAGCGCCTCGCCTCCACGGCGACGGCGTGCCGCGGGTGGACGTACGCGGCGTCCACGATGGGCGTCACCGGCGTGCGCGCCGCCGTCGGCGCCGGGGCCGATGCCCTCGTGGCCCGCACCCGCGCGGCCGGGGCCGAGCGGGTCTGCGTCGGCCTGGGCGTCTCCACCGCCGAGCAGGCCGGCGAGGTCGCCTCCTACGCGGACGGCGTCATCGTCGGCTCGGCGCTGGTCCGCGCCCTGGAGGACGGCGGACCCCGCGAGCTCGAGCGCGTGGCCGGCGAGCTGGCCGCCGGCGTGAGGAGCGCCGCCCCCCGCGGTGGGGACGGCGCAGCCGGCGGATCCGCCGCCGCGCGATCCTCGTCCACCGGACCGCCTCCCGGAGAGGACGGCGCCCGGTGAGCGCCGTGCTGCTCTCCATCCCCAGCCCGCCGCCGTCGTGGTCGTCCTTCAGCGTCGGTCCGCTGACCATCCACCTCTACGCGCTGTGCATCGTCGCGGGCATCGTCGTGGCCACGTGGCTCACCGAGCGCCGCTGGGTGGCCCGCGGCGGGCTGCCGGGCCAGGTGCTCGACGTGGTGCTGTGGGCTGTGCCCTTCGGCATCGTCGGGGCCCGGCTCTACCACGTCTTCTCCTCCCCGGACGCCTACTTCGGCCCCCAGGGCGAGCCGATCCGCGCCCTCTACATCTGGAATGGCGGCCTCGGGATCTGGGGCGGTGTGGCGCTCGGCGCCGTCGGCGCCTGGATCGGGTGCCGGCGCGCGGGCATGAAGCTGGCTCCCTTCGCCGACGCCGTCGCTCCGGGCCTGCTCATCGCCCAGGGCATCGGGCGCCTCGGGAACTACGTCAACCAGGAGCTCTTCGGCGCCCCGACCTCGCTGCCCTGGGGCCTGGAGATCGACCCCCGCTTCCGCCCCGACGGGTTCGCGGGGGAGGAGACCTTCCACCCCACGTTCCTCTACGAGATGCTCTGGGTCTTCGCCGCGGCCGCCCTGCTGATGTGGTGGGACGCCCGCACGCGCCAGGGTCACGGCCGCGTCTTCTGGGGCTACGTCGTCCTCTACACGCTGGGACGGGTGTGGATCGAGGCCCTGCGCATCGACCCCGCCGAGCGCGTGCTCGGGCTGCGCCTCAACGTGTGGACCTCGGTCCTGCTCTTCGCGGTCGGCGTCGTCGGCATGGTGCTCTCGCGCCGCGGCAGGGAGGACGAGGTGCTCACCTCCGCCGGGGTGGCCGCCCGCGAGGAGCTCGCGGGGACGACGGAGCCGACGGGGGAGACCGTGACGACGGACACCTCCGCGACGACCGACACCACCGCCGACGGGAGGTAGGTTCGCCCTGCCGCGCGAGACGTCCTGGTGCGCGGTCGCCGCACCACGCGAGATCGGTTGCCCGTGAACCCCTCCCCTCCGCACGTCCCCGCCGACCAGGGCCTCTACCGCGCAGCGGCCGAGCACGACGCCTGCGGCGTCGCCATGGTCACCACGCTGCGCGGCTATCCCGGCCACGACATCGTCGCCGCGGCGCTCACCGCGCTGCGCAACCTCGACCACCGCGGCGCCGTGGGCGCCGAGCCGAGCACCGGTGACGGCGCCGGGATCCTGCTCCAGGTCCCCGACGCCTTCCTGCGGGCGGTGGCCGCCGACGACCTCGACGGCGGCCTCCCGGCGGCGGGCGCCTACGCCGTGGGGTGCGCGTTCCTCCCCGACGACGACGCCGAGGAGGCCCGCGCGCGCGCCGGCGTCGAGGCCATCGCCGAGTCCGAGGGCCTGGTCGTCCTCGGCTGGCGCGAGGTGCCCACCACCGCGGGTCTCGTCGGCGCCGGCGCTGCCGCGTGCATGCCCCGCTTCCGCCAGCTCTTCGTCGCCGGCGACCCGGCCGGCGATCAGGCGATCACCGGGCTGGACCTGGACCGGCGGGCGTACCCGCTGCGCAAGCGCGTCGAGCGCGAGCTCGGCGTCTACGTCGCCTCGCTCTCGGCCCGCACCCTGGTCTACAAGGGCATGCTCACCACCGGACAGCTCGAGGCGTTCTACCCCGACCTCTCCCACCCGGAGATGACCACCGAGCTGGCGATCGTCCACTCCCGGTTCTCGACGAACACCTTCCCGTCCTGGCCGCTCGCCCACCCCTTCCGCTTCATCGCCCACAACGGGGAGATCAACACCGCCCGGGGCAACCGCAACTGGATGGCCACGCGCGAGTCGGACCTGGTCAGCGACGTGATCCCCGGCGACCTGTCTCGCCTGACGCCGGTGTGCACGCCGGGAGCCTCGGACTCCGCGAGCTTCGACGAGGTGCTCGAGCTCCTCCACCTCGGGGGGCGCTCGCTGCCGCACGCCGTCCTCATGATGATCCCGGAGGCCTGGGAGAACCACGCCACGATGGACCCCGCCCGGCGGGCCTTCTACGAGTACCACGCGATGACCATGGAGCCCTGGGACGGCCCGGCGTGCGTGACCTTCACCGACGGCTCGGTGGTCGGCGCGGTGCTGGACCGCAACGGCCTGCGGCCCTCCCGGTGGTGGGTGACCGACGCCGGGCTCGTCGTCCTGGCCTCCGAGGCCGGCGTGCTCGACGTGGAGCCGTCGCGCGTGGTCGCCAAGGGCAGGCTGCGCCCGGGCCGGATGTTCCTCGTCGAGACCAGCGGCGGGCGCGGCACGCAGGAGCACCCCCGGCCCGGGCGGATCGTCCCCGACGAGGAGGTCAAGGGCGAGCTCGCGGCGCAGCAGCCGTACGCGCGGTGGCTGGCGGACCACGTGGTCCACCTCGCGGAGCTGCCCGAGCGCGAGCACGTCCTGCACACGCGCTCCTCGGTGACCCGACGCCAGCAGACCTTCGGCTACACCGAGGAGGAGCTGCGCCTGATCCTCGCGCCCATGGCGCGCGCCGCCGCCGAGCCCGTCGGGTCCATGGGCACCGACACCCCCCTCGCCGTGCTCTCCACCCGCCCGCGGCTGCTGTTCGACTACTTCACGCAGGTCTTCGCCCAGGTCACGAACCCCCCGCTGGACGCGATCCGCGAGGAGGTCGTGACGTCGCTGGCCGTGGCGATGGGTCCCGAGGGCGCGCTGCTCGACGAGACGCCGGAGCACGCCCGCCAGCTCGTGGTCCCCTTCCCCGTCATCGACAACGACGCCCTCGCCAAGATCGTCCACGTGGACGCCGACGGCGCCCACCCGCACTTCGCGTCCGCGACGGTCCGGGCCCTGTACCCGGTGGTCGGCGGCGGCGAGGCCCTCGAGCGACGCCTGCGGGAGATCTGCGTCGAGGTCTCCGCGGCCATCGAGGCCGGGGCGCGCTTCGTCGTGCTCTCCGACCGCGAGTCCGACGTGCTCTCCGCCCCGATCCCGTCGCTGCTCCTCACCTCGGCCGTCCACCACCACCTGGTCCGCACCAAGAAGCGCACCCAGGTGGGGCTCGTGGTCGAGGCTGGCGACGTGCGCGAGGTCCACCACGTCGCGCTGCTCATCGGCTACGGCGCCGCCGTGGTCAACCCCTACCTGGCGATGGAGTCCGTCGAGGACCTCGTGCGCTCGCGGGCGATCGAGGGCGTCACCGGCGAGCAGGCCGTCGCGAACCTCATCACGGCGCTCGGCAAGGGGGTGCTGAAGGTCATGTCGAAGATGGGCGTCTCCACGGTCGCGTCCTACCGGGGCGCCCAGATCTTCGAGGCCATCGGGCTGGCCCACGAGCTCGTGGACCGCTGGTTCACCGGGACCGTCTCCCCGCTGGGCGGCGTCGGCCTCGACGTGATCGCCGAGGAGGTCGCCCGCCGCCACGCCGACGCCTACCCGCTGGACGGGCAGGGCCAGCCGCACCGCCGCCTGGCCGTCGGCGGGGAGTACTCGTGGCGCCGGGAGGGGGAGCCGCACCTGTTCGACCCCGAGACGGTCTTCCGGCTGCAGCACGCCACGCGCGCCGGGCGCTACGACGTGTTCCGCCAGTACACGGCCCGGGTCGACGACCAGAGCGAGCGCCTCATGACGCTCCGGGGGCTGTTCACGGTGCCGGGCGTCGACCCGCACCCCGCGGCGGACTCGGACGTGGACCCGGACGTGGACCCCGCGGTGGACCGGGCGCCGGCGGCTGACGCGGCCCTGGGCGCCGCCGGGCGCGCCGGCACGCCCACGCCGATCCCCCTCGACGAGGTGGAGCCCGCCAGCGAGATCGTCAAGAGGTTCTCCACCGGGGCGATGAGCTACGGGTCCATCTCGGCGGAGGCCCACGAGACCCTGGCGATCGCGATGAACCGCCTCGGGGCGAGGTCCAACACCGGTGAGGGCGGGGAGGACGTCGAGCGGCTCCTGGACCCGGAGCGCCGCAGCGCGGTCAAGCAGGTCGCCTCGGGCCGGTTCGGGGTCACCAGCGCCTACCTCACGCACGCCACCGACCTGCAGATCAAGATGGCGCAGGGCGCGAAGCCCGGCGAGGGCGGACAGCTCCCCGGCCCCAAGGTCTACCCGGCCATCGCGCGCACCCGCGGTTCCACGCCCGGCGTCGGGCTGATCAGCCCGCCGCCCCACCACGACATCTACTCCATCGAGGACCTCGCCCAGCTGGTCCACGACCTCAAGAACGCCAACCCGAGCGCCCGGGTGCACGTCAAGCTCGTCGCGGAGAGCGGTGTCGGGACCATCGCCGCAGGTGTGGCGAAGGCCCACGCCGACGTGATCCTCGTCTCCGGGCACGACGGGGGGACAGGGGCGGCACCGCTGACCTCGCTCAAGCACGCCGGCGGACCCTGGGAGCTGGGCCTGGCCGAGACCCAGCAGACCCTCATGCTCAACGGGCTGCGCGAGCGCGTGGTGGTCCAGAGCGACGGCCAGATGAAGACCGGGCGCGACGTCATCGTCGCGGCGCTCCTGGGCGCCGAGGAGTACGGGTTCTCCACCGCCCCCCTCGTCGTCTCCGGCTGCATCATGATGCGCGTCTGCCACCTCGACACCTGCCCCGTGGGCGTGGCCACTCAGAACCCCGAGCTGCGGGCCCGCTTCCCCGGCACCCCGGAGCTCGTCGTGAACTTCTTCGAGTTCCTCGCCCAGGAGGTCCGCGAGCACCTCGCGGCGCTGGGCCTGCGCAGCCTCGACGAGGCCGTGGGGCGCGTGGACCTCCTCGACACCCGCCGGGCCCGCGAGCACTGGAAGGCTGCCGGCCTCGACCTGGGCCCGCTGCTGCACGCGGCCGACGTGGCGCCGGGCTCACCGCGCCGCGCCACCACGGTGCAGGACCACGGCCTCGAGCGCGCGCTCGACCACGAGCTCATGGCCTCGGTGCGCCGCGTGCTGGACGCGGCGCCCGGCACCACCGAGCCGGTGAGCGTCCGCCACGGCGTCCGCAACGTCAACCGCAGCGTCGGCACCATGCTCGGCCACGAGGTGACGCTGCGCCACGGCCCCGACGGGCTGCCCGAGGACACGATCGACATCACCCTGACGGGGACCGCGGGCCAGTCGCTCGGAGCCTTCCTGCCCGCGGGGCTGACCCTGCGGATGGTGGGCGACGCCAACGACTACGTGGGCAAGGGCCTGTCCGGGGGGCGGGTCGTCCTCGCCCCGCACCCTCAGGCGCCCTTCGCGGCGAGCGAGAACGTCATCGCCGGGAACACGCTGGCGTACGGCGCCACGTCGGGGGAGGTCCTCGCGGCGGGCACCGTCGGTGAGCGGGCGGCCGTGCGCAACTCCGGGGCGACGATCGTCGTCGAGGGCGCCGGTGACCACGCGGCGGAGTACATGACCGGCGGCACGCTCGTCGTCCTCGGTCCCACGGGGCGCAACGTCGGCGCGGGGATGTCCGGCGGGGTGCTGCACCTGCTCGACGCCGACCCCCGCGACCTCAACGCGGCGGCGATCGCCTCCGGGGCCCTGCGGGTCGCCCCGCCCGACGCCGCTGCGCTCGACGAGCTGCGGGCCCTGCTGGCCCGTCACGCGGAGCAGGCGCAGTCCGCGACCGCGGCGGCGCTGCTGGCGGAGGACCGGCTGGCCCAGCGGTTCACCACCGTCGTCCCGGTGCAGTACGCCGCGGTGAGCGCCCTGCGCTCCCGGGCCAGCGAGGACGGTCGCGACCCCGACGGCGCTGACGTGTGGGACGAGATCCTGGAGGCGACCCGTGGCTGATCCCCGAGGCTTCCTCACCCACCGCGACCGGGTCACGCCCCCGCGGCGGCCGGTGGACGTGCGCATCCGCGACTGGCGGGAGATCTACCTCGACCGCGACGCCGGCGTGCTGCGCGAGCAGGCCACCCGCTGCATGGACTGCGGCGTCCCGTTCTGCCACGACGGCTGCCCCCTGGGCAACCTCATCCCGGAGTGGAACGACCTCACCCGGCGTGGAGACTCCCGCGAGGCGATCGAGGCGCTGCACGCGACCAACAACTTCCCCGAGTTCACCGGCAAGCTGTGCCCCGCCCCCTGCGAGGCCGCCTGCGTCCTCGGCATCAACCAGGCGCCGGTGACCATCAAGGCGGTGGAGGAGGCGATCATCGACACCGCGTGGGAGCGCGGCTGGGTGGAGCCGCAGCCCCCGGAGCGCCTGACCGGCACGACGGTGGCCGTCGTCGGCTCCGGGCCCGCCGGCCTGGCAGCGGCCCAGCAGCTCACGCGCGCCGGGCACACCGTCGCGGTGTACGAGCGCGACGACGCCATCGGCGGCCTCCTGCGCTACGGGGTGCCCGAGTTCAAGATGGAGAAGCGTCACATCGACGCGCGCGTGGCGCAGATGACGGCGGAGGGCACCCGCTTCCGCACCGGCGTCGACGTCGGCGGCGGGATCGACGCCGCCACGCTCGCGGAGCGCTTCGACGCGGTGCTCCTCGGTGTCGGCGCCCTCGCGCCCCGGGAGCTCGACCTGCCCGGGCGGCGCCTGCGCGGGGTCCTGCAGGCGATGGAGTACCTCCCGTGGGGCAACCGGGAGGCCCTCGGGCTGGAGGCCGGGGCCGCCGCGGGCGGCCTGAGCCCGGTGCGTGCGGAGGGCAAGGACGTCGTCATCCTCGGAGCCGGGGACACCGGCGCCGACTGCCTGGGCACCGTGCTGCGCCAAGGGCCACGTTCGGTGACCCAGCTCGCCATCGGCCCCCGGCCGCCGGGCGAGCGCACCGCGGGGCAGCCCTGGCCGACCTTCCCGCTGACCTTCACCGTCTCCGGAGCCCACGAGGAGGCGGAGGCCACCGGCGGGCGGCGCGAGTACCAGGTCACCACGGACGCCTTCCTCGACGACGGCCACGGAGGCGTGAAGGGCATCGCCGTGCACGAGGCGCAGCGGGCACCGGACGGCGCGTACACCGACGTGCCCGGCACCCAGCGCGAGATCCCCGCCCAGCTGGTGCTGCTCGCCCTCGGCTTCACGGGCGTGGAGGACCTGCCCCTGGTCTCCCAGCTGGGGGTCGAGGTGGCGCCGTCCGGGGAGCTGGTGCGCGACGCAGGGTGGATGACCTCGCGTCCGGGCACCTTCGTGGCCGGTGACGCCGGGCGGGGAGCCTCGCTCATCGTCTGGGCGATCGCGGAGGGGCGGGCTGCTGCGGCGGCGATCGACGCCTGGCTCACCGGCCGTCCCAGCGCCCTGCCGGCGCCGGTGACCCCGACCAGCCGACCGCTGCGGGGCTGACGCAGCGCCTAGGCTCGGGGGCATGCGCCGCGCCAAGATCGTCTGCACCCTCGGACCTGCCGTCTCCAGCTACGAGCAGGTCCTCGAGCTGGTGCGCGCCGGGATGGACGTGGCGCGCCTGAACCTCTCCCACGGCAGCCACGAGGTGCACGCCGCGTCCTACGCCAACGTGCGTCGCGCCAGCGAGGAGACCGGGCGCGCCGTGGCGATCCTCGGTGACCTGCAGGGACCGAAGATCCGCCTCGGCCGCTTCACCGACGGGCCCCACCACCTCTCGGTGGGCGACGAGATCACCATCACCACCGAGGACGTCCCCGGCACCGCCGAGCTCGTCTCGACCACGTACGCGGGCCTGCCCGGTGACGTCAGCCCCGGCGACCCGCTCCTCATCGACGACGGGCGCGTCGGCCTCGAGGTGGTCTCCGTGGACGGTCCGCGGGTGCTGGCGCGCTGCACCGTGCCGGGCGACGTGAGCAACAACAAGGGCATCAACCTGCCCGGCGTCGCCGTCTCGGTGCCGGCTCTGACGGACAAGGACGCCGACGACCTGCGCTGGGCCCTGGCGCAGGGCGTCGACTTCGTCGCGCTGTCCTTCGTGCGCTCCGGTGACGACGCGAAGGACGTCCACGACGTCATGGACGAGGTGGGCCGGACCGTGCCGATCATCGCCAAGGTGGAGAAGCCGCAGGCGGTCGAGAACATCGAGGCCGTCGT
>JARIBR010000065.1 GCA_029258695.1 Quadrisphaera sp. | reverse complement strand
GCACGACAGATGAGGGGGTCGACGCCATGGGGCGCGGCCGTCAGAAGGCGAAGCAGACGAAGGTCGCCCGGGAGCTGAAGTACTACTCCCCGGAGACCGACTACAACAAGCTTCAGAGGGAGCTCGGTGGTGGGTCGACCCGCACCGAGCCGGTCACGGACGGGGACGAGAAGGATGACGACCCCTACGCCGACTGGGTGCGTCGCTCCGGCTAGTCGCGGATCGGCGCCGCTCGCCCCGGTCGCCACGCCCGGTTGAACCAGGTGGTGCGGTCGGGGCGTCGTCATGCCCGCCCGGTCACGGTGTCGAGGTCGGGTGCTCCATCACGGGGACGCGTCGTCGGACCCGGGAGGAGCCGACGTCGCGTAGGAGCCGACGAGCGCCGCGCCGCCCCCCTCCACGCCCTTGGAGCCACGGGTCATCCGCGCACCGCGGGGACCGCTGCGGCCGGCGATGACCTCACCGGCGACCCAGGCGGGCACCCCCTCCTCGACGAGCCTCGTGACGGCGGCGTCAGCGGCGTCAGCGGGCAGGAGAGCCAGCATCCCGATGCCCTGGTTCCAGGTGTGCTCCGCGTCGTCGTCCGGCACGCCGCCCAGCCGGGCGAGGTGGTCGAAGACGGGCGGCGGCGACCACGTCGAGCGGTCGAGCACCGCGTCGAGGTCGCGCGGCAGCACGCGCGCGAGGTTGGCCGCGAGGCCCCCGCCGGTGACGTGGGCGTACGCGGCGACGGCGTAGCGCGAGTCCCGCGCCAGCGCCAGGCACGGCCGCGCGTAGAGCCTCGTGGGCTCGAGCAGCTCCTCCCCGAGGGTGCGACCGAGCTCGTCGACGTGCGCCTCCAGCCGGAGGCGGGACTGCGCGACGATGCGACGGACCAGGGAGTACCCGTTGCTGTGCAACCCCGAGGAGCCCATCGCGACCACCACGTCGCCCTCGCGCACCCGGTCGGGACCCAGCAGGGCTCCCGCCTCGACCACGCCCGTCGCGGCGCCCGCCACGTCGTACTCCCCCGCGCCGAGGAGGTTGGGGTGCTCGGCGGTCTCCCCGCCCACCAGCGCCGCGCCGACCTGGGAGCACGCGGCGGCGATGCCGCCGACGATCGACGCCACGCGCTCGGGCACCACGGAGCCGCAGGCGATGTAGTCGGTCATGAACAGCGGCTCGGCCCCGCAGACGACGAGGTCGTCGACGACCATCGCCACGAGGTCCTGCCCGATGGTGTCGTGCACGTCCATGGCCTGGGCGATGGCCACCTTGGTGCCCACGCCGTCCGTGGAGGTCGCCAGCAGCGGGTGGCGGTAGCGCGCCAGGGCGCTGGCGTCGTAGAGCCCCGCGAACCCCCCGGCCCCGGAGAGGACCTGCGGCCCGTGGGTGGCGGACACGGCGGCGCGCATGAGGTCGACGGCGCGGTCACCGGCAGCGGTGTCCACCCCGGAGGAGGCGTAGGTGGTGCCGGTGGGCTTCACGGGCGGGCTCCCAGGGTCGGCGGCGTGCGCGGCGGGCGGGTGCTGACGTCCGGCGGGGCGGCGGCGCCGACGCGGTCGAGCTCGCCGAGCACCAGCGCGAGCGCCGCGTCGAGCTGGGGGTCGGTGCCGCGGGCCCACGCGGCGGGCGGGAAGGGCACCTCGACGTCCGGGTCGACGCCGTGGTTCTCGACCGACCACCCGAGTCCGGGGAACCAGAAGGCGTAGCGCGGCTGCGTGACCCCGGTCCCGTCGACGAGGGAGTAGCGCCCGTCGATGCCGACCACCCCGCCCCAGCTGCGCGCGCCCACCACGGGCGCCAGCCCGCGGGCCTTGAGGGCGGCGGTGACGATGTCCCCGTCGGAGCCGGCGTTCTCGTCGGTGATCGCCACCATGGGGCCGCGCCGCGCGTCGGCGGGGTACGTGCCGGCCGGCCAGCCCCGTCCGAGGTCCCAGCCGAGCACCTCCCGGGCGACCCGCTCGACGACGAGCTGCGAGGTGTGGCCGCCGGAGTTGTCGCGCACGTCGAGCACGAGGGCGTCGCGGCGGACCTCGGTGCGCAGGTCGCGGTGCAGCTGCGCCCAGCCCTGACCCATCATGTCCGGGACGTGCAGGTATCCCGCCCGCCCGCCGGACGCCGCGGTCACGGCGGCGCGGCGCGCGGCCACCGCGTCCTGGTAGCGCAGCGGCCGCTCGTCGGCCAGCGGGACGACCACGACGGTGCGCCGCACGCCGCCGCGCTCGAGCTCCAGGGCCACCGGACGCTGCGCAGCGCCGACCAGCGCGGGTGCGGGGCCGAGGTCGGGGTCCACGGGGACCCCGTCGACGCTGACCACCACGTCGCCGCCGCGAGCGGCCACCCCCGGAGCGGCGAGCGGCGAGCGCGCCCTGCCGTCCGAGGACTCCCCGGGCAGCACGCGTGACACCTGCCAGGTGCCGTCGTCACCGCGCTCGAGGTCAGCGCCGAGGAAGCCCAGGCGGCGGGCGTCGCGGGCGGTGTCCGCGGGCGGCATGACGTAGGCGTGGGAGGTGCCCAGCTCGGCCTGCGTCTCCCAGAGCAGGTCGACGAGGTCGTCGGGGGTCGCGACCCTCGCCACCAGCGGCCGGTATCGCTGGGCGACGGCGTCCCAGTCCACCCCGGCCATGTCGGGGGCCCAGAAGTTCTCCGCCATGAGGCGCACGGCCTCGTCGAACATCTGCGTCCACTCCGCAACTGGGTCGAGGTGGACGCGCAGGCGCTCGAGGTCGACGTCGACCACGGCGCCGCTCGCGTCGCCCTCGGGGACGGGCGCGGCGGCGGGCAGGACCCGCAGCGCCTCGCCGTCGCGGACCACGAGGCGCTGGCCGTCGCCGCTGACCCATACCGCGTCGACGCCCTCGCGGAGCACCACCGTGGTGCCCGTGGCGAGGTCCAGACGTTCCAGGACCGGGCGCGGCGCCGGACCGGTGCCCGCGGCTGCGGCGTCGGGCTGGCTCTCGCCGGTGGCACCGCCCAGGGGGTGGCGCAACCAGACCAGGCCGCCGGACGCCCCGCCGGCCACGGCGTGCAGCGAGGTCAGCCGCCCGGCCGGCACGGGAGCGGGCACCAGCCGGTCGGCCAGGTGGTCGACGTCCACGACCACCTCGGCGATGCCGTCGACCAGCGCAGCGGCGAGGTCGCTGACGTCAGCGTGAGCGGCGGACGGCGCCCCGGGGGCTGGGGCGCCCGGTGCCTGGCTGGCGCCGGCGCTGCCGTCGGCGACCGGCGCGGACGCGGGGGCGCCGTCGAGCTCGGGGGCGGACGGCGGTGCGGTGCCCGCGGCGAGCGGCACGAGGAAGGGCCGGGTCGCGACGGGGAAGGAGAGCTCGAAGACGTGCTCGTCGTAGACGGGGTCGAAGGTCCGGCGCGAGAACAGCGCGAGGTGCTTGCCGTCGCGCGTGAAGGTCGGCTCGGTGTCGCCGAAGCGCACCGGCGTCACGGCCACCACCTGGGCAGCGGTGTTGCCGGCGGGGGCGCCGCCATCAGCGGGCTCGTCGGCGGCATCGGGGGGCTCGACGCGGGCGAGGAACACCGAGCTGAGCTGCTCGGGAGCCTGCGCGGCGCTCCACGCGAGCCATCTCGAGTCGGGTGAGAAGGTCAGGCCCTGCGCGGCGTCGGCCGTGACGGTCGCCACGGTGCGCTCCCCGGAGGGGGCCTCGGCGCCCTCGAGGCCGAGCAGGACGACGCGGCCGTCGTGCGTGGCCGCCGCCAGCCACCGCCCGTCCGGCGAGGCCGCGAGGTCGAGCACGCGCCCCAGCCGGCCCTCGGCCAGCCGGCGCTGCCCGCCGCCGGCGTCGGTGACCACCACGGCGTCGCGCCCCCCGGCGTCGGAGACCCACGCGGCGCCCCCGCGCAGGGCCACGGGCAGCCGCGTCCGGACGCCGGGCTCGGCGGCGACCACGGGGGCCGGGCCGCCCCGGTGGGTGAGGCGGTGGACGGCGCCGCGCACCCCGACGAGCGAGGACCGCCCGGTGGCGTCGACGCTCACCGCGTCGAGCCCGGAGCGCACCTCGTCGATCGTCAGGGGCCGCGGGGCGCGGGCGCTGGCGGGGCCGGCGACGTCCACGTCGAGGCGGCGCGCCACCGAGTCGGCGGCGAGGCCGTCGAGCACCCACAGGTCTCCGCCGTGCACGTGGACCACGCGCTGCCCGTCGCTCGCGGCGTGACGGGCGTAGAAGCCCTCGTGGTCGGTGTGGCGGCGCAGGTCGGAGCCGTCGGCCAGGCAGGAGTAGACGTTGCCGTGGCCCTCGTGGTCGGAGAGGAACGCGAGCCGATCCCCCACCCACATCGGCCGGACCACCTGACCGTCCAGGGGCGCGCCGCCTCCGCCGCCGGCGACCCGCAGCGGCTCGAGGCCGTCGGCGTCGTCGCCGGCCGGGTTCACCCACAGCCGTGAGGCGGTGCCGCCGCGGTAGCGCTTCCACCACGAGTACTCCGGGCGACCGCCGCGGCCGGTGGCGAGCGCGAGGGCGCCGGTGGACGACCACGCGATGCCGGAGACCGGCCCGTATGGCAGCCGCTCCGGCCGCTGGTCGCCCAGGGGCAGGGCCCACGCCCACGTGCGCGAGCGGAACGGCTCGCCCACCGCGGAGGCGGCGACGACCCGGCCGTCGGGGCTCCACCCCAGGACCCGGGTGGTGGCGTCGCCCCACCACGTCAGGCGCCGCGCGGGGCCCCCGCCCGCCGGGGCGACGCGGACCTCCGGCTCGCCGTCGAGCACCGAGACCCACGCGACGTGCGCGCCGTCGGGCGAGAGCGCCACGTCCTTGACCGGCACCCGGTCGTCGCTGAGGCGCCACGCCCGCACGGCGCTGCCGTCCCCGCTGCCGTCGCCGGCGACCTCGGGCAGCCGCGCCACCCAGACGTCGTCCTCGGCCGCGAAGGCCAGCACGGACCCGCGCAGCGCCGGGGAGCGGACGTAGGCGGCGCTCATCGCCGCGCTGCCGACACCCCGGCCCGCCCCGCCGGCGGCGGTGACGCCGGCAGGTCGTCCGGCTCCGGGGACGCGCCGGCACCGACGCCGTCCAGGACCAGCTCCATGGCCTCCTGCCCGGCGACGTGCTCCACGGGGTCGAGCGTGGCTGCCGACGGCGGTGCCAGCACGTCGGCCGGGGCGCCGTCACCGGTGCCGACGTGCCCCATGAGCGCCACGTCGTCGGGCAGCCCGGCGGGGTAGCGGCCCGTGAAGCAGGCGGTGCACAGGTTCTCGGCCGGCTGCTCGGTCGCCGCGACCATCCCGTCGAGGGAGAGGTGGCCGAGGGAGTCGGCTCCCAGGTTGGCCCGGACCTCCTCGACGTCCATGCCCGAGGCGATGAGCTCGGCCCGGGAGGCGAAGTCGATGCCGTAGAAGCACGGCCACGTGATGGGCGGCGAGGAGATGCGCACGTGCACCTCCGCGGCGCCGGCCTCGCGCAGCATCCGCACCAGCGCCCGCTGGGTGTTGCCGCGCACGATCGAGTCGTCGACGACGACCAGGCGCTTGCCGGCGATGACCTCCCGCAGGGGGTTGAGCTTGAGGCGGATGCCGAGCTGGCGGATGGTGTCCGAGGGCTGGATGAACGTGCGGCCCACGTAGGCGTTCTTCACCAGGCCCTGGCCGTAGGGGATGCCCGAGGCGGTGGCGTAGCCGATGGCCGCCGGGGTGCCGGACTCCGGGGTCGGGATGACGAGGTCCGCGTCGACGGGGTGCTCCGCGGCGAGGCGCCGGCCCATCTCCCCGCGGGCGGCGTGCGTGCCGCGTCCGCTGATGGTGGTGTCGGGACGCGCGAGGTAGACGTACTCGAAGACGCACCCGGCGGGCGCGGCCTGCGCGAAGCGCGAGCGGCGCAGCCCGTCGGCGTCGATGGCGATGAGCTCCCCGGGCTCGACCTCGCGCACCACGGTGGCTCCCACGATGTCCAGGGCGGCCGTCTCGGAGGCCACCACCCAGCCGCCCTGCAGGCGCCCGAGCACCAGCGGGCGCACCCCGTGGCGGTCGCGGGCGGCGTAGAGCGTGGTCTCGTCCATGAACACCAGCGAGAATGCGCCCTCGAGGTGGGGCAGGACCTCCAGCGCGGTGGCCTCCAGCGTGTGGTCCGGGTCGCCGGCGAGCAGCGCGGTGACCAGCGCGGTGTCGGTGGTGTTGCCCCGCGCCACCTCGCTGTCGCCCGGGGCCCCGTACCGGGCGTCGACGAGCGTCCTCAGCGTCGCGGTGTTCGTGAGGTTGCCGTTGTGCGCCAGGGCGACGGTGCCCCCCGCCGTGTCGCCCAGCGTCGGCTGGGCGTTGGCCCACTGGCTGGCCCCCGTCGTGGAGTAGCGGGTGTGGCCGATGCCCACGTAGCCCTTGAGGCCCTGGAGCGCGGACTCGTCGAAGACCTGGCTGACCAGGCCCATGTCCTTGTAGACGAGGATCTGCGAGCCGCTGGACGCCGCGATGCCCGCGGACTCCTGCCCGCGGGGCTGCAGGGCGTAGAGCCCGAAGTAGATGAGCTTGGCGACCTCCTCGCCGGGGGCCCAGATGCCGAAGACCCCGCAGGCGTCCTGCGGGCCCTTCTCGCCGGGGATGAGGTCATGGGTGAGCCGTCCGTCGCCGCGAGCCACGCCGTCATGGTCCCACAGCGCAGGCGCCCTCCCCTGCTCGTGCCCGAGCTGGGCCAGCGGGTGGTCGCCCGGCGGTCAGCGGTTGGTCAGCGTCGGGCGGCCTGGCGGCGACGGCGCCGCTCGACGCGGCTCGCGGCGAGGCTCGCGGCCAGGCCCCCGAGCAGCGCCCCGACGATCCCGAGGATCGCGGCGAGGTAGCCGAAGACCTGGCCGAGCCCGTAGTCGACGCCGTCGCGCCCGCCGGGCCGGGCGAAGACGAGGGTGACCACGCCGGCGACCACCACGGCCGCGAGCACCCCGGTGAGGATGAAGACCCCGAAGCGGGGGCGCTTGACCACCGGGCGCCACGTGCTCTGCGGCCCCACCGAGGGGGTCTGCTCCGGCTCGTCCACGGCCCCGACGCTACCCGGCGGCCAGCGGGAGCACCGCGCGGAGATCGGCGCGGGTGCCGCTGGCCCGCACCGCCCCGGAGGCCACCGCGTCGTCCCACGCGAGGCGGCCGGTGACCAGGGCGAGCCACGTCGGCGCGTCGGTCTCGACGACGTTGGGCGGGGTGCCGCGGGTGTGGCGCGAGCCCTCGAGGCACTGGGCCACGCCGAAGGGCGCCACCCTCACCTCCACCGCGCCGCCGGGGGCGCGCTCGGCGAGCTCCTCGAGGCTCCACCGCACCGCGGTGGCCACGACCCGGCGCGGCGGCGGCGCCTGGTCGTGCTCGGCGGCGCGGCGCCAGGAGCTCACCGCCTCCTGGCCGTCGAGGGCGTCGACGCGTCGTCGGGCCGGCACGGCTGCATCATGGCACCCGTGAAGCGCACCGTGGGCACGGAGCAGTACTTCACCGACGCGCCGCTGGCGCAGCGGTGCGTCGCGCTGACGGACGAGACGCTGGGGCTCGGCGGCTTCTCGCTCGTCATCGAGCCGAGCGCCGGTGACGGCTCGTTCCTCCGCCTGCTCCCCGCCGGCCGTCGCCTCGGGGTCGACGTGGACCCGCGCGCCGACGACGTCGTGAGGGCCGACTTCCTCACGTGGTCACCCTCGCGCCGCAGCGGTCGCACGCTCGTCATCGGGAACCCTCCCTTCGGGCAGCGGGCGGCGCTCGCCATGGCCTTCCTCGACCGGGCGTGCTCCTTCGCCGACGCCGTCGCCCTCGTCCTTCCCCGGAGCTTCAACAAGTACACCTTCCAGGACCGGGTCGACGAGCGCTTCCACCTCCTCACGTCGATGGACTGCGAGGACTTCCACGACGCGGACGGAAGGCCACGGACCGTCAAGGCCGTCTTCCAGGTCTGGGAGCGGCGGGAGCCGCCCCGCACGAAGGTGGTGCGCCCCGACAGCCACCCGGACTTCACGATGAGGCACTGCCACCTCTCACGGGTCGGCCCGGAACGGCTCGAGCACCTGCGCGAGGAGTACGAGTTCACCATCCCCCAGGTGGGGTCACGCTTCTCGCCGCGGGACGTCGCCTCGGTGACGCGCGGGAGCCACTGGTTCGTCCGGCCCCTCACCGCGGGGGTCCGGCAGCGGTTCGAGCTGCTCGACCTCGGCTTCCTGGAGAACATGAACACGGCGCACACGAGCCTGTCGAAGCGCGACGTCGTGAGGGCCTACGCCGCCGTCGTCGAGGGGACGACGACGGCGGTCTGAACCCGTCCCCGCGGTGCCCGGGGCGGCTGCCGGGTCAGGCGGGGAGCACCCGGCCCAGCGCCGCGGGCAGCGTGGCGTCGCGGGCCGCGGCCAGCTCGGCGAGGCTCAGCGTGAACAGGCCCTGGACGTCGAGGGTGGGGCCGGCATCACCGCCGCCGGTGCCGTCCCCCGTGTCGGTCACGCCGATGCGCAGGTGCGGCACGCCGCGGGCGGTGCACACGTCCGTGAAGCGCACCTCCTCGCTGCGCGGCACGGCGACGACGGCCCGGGCCACGGACTCCGAGAACAGCGCGGTCGCCGCGTCGATCCCGTCCCGCTCGCACAGCTCGCCCAGCCACACCCGCGCGCCGACGCCGTAGCGCAGGCACGACTCCACGAGGGCGATCGCCAGTCCGCCGTCGGAGAGGTCGTGGGCGGCGTCGACGAGGCCGTCGC
>JARIBR010000150.1 GCA_029258695.1 Quadrisphaera sp. | reverse complement strand
GGGCGAAGCCGGCGTCGCGGCGCTCGTCGCGGGCGCCGTAGAGCTTGCCCACCAGCGACGAGACGTTCGGCTTGAGCAGCCCGGTGCCGAGGCTGATGAGCACCAGCCCGATCCAGGTGCTCAGCTGCGCGGGGACGGCCATCGTGTAGTGGCCAGCGGCGATGAGGATCCCGCCGAGCAGCACCGCCCGGTAGGACCCGAGCACGCGGTCGGCGATCCACCCGCCACCGACGGAGACGAGGTAGACGAGCGTGCCGTAGGCGGCGGCGATCGAGGCGGCCGTCCCCGGCTCCAGCGCGAGGCCGTCGTCGAGCACGGCGGTGGTGAAGTACAGGACGAGGATCGCCTGCATGCCCAGGAAGGAGAACCGCTCCCAGACCTCGAGGGCCGAGAGGGTGCCGAGCGCCTTGGGCTGGCCGAAGAAGCGGCGGTCGTCCTCGGTGCTCGCGGCGGTCGGGTCCGTCTGCGTGGTGTCGGCCATCTGCTGCTCCCTGGTGCGTGGCGGGGGAGCCGACGTGCAGCTCCGGCGGGTCACGTGCGAGCGGTGCTGGCCCGTCCGGTGCGCCGGGCAGGGCTCACCGTAGGGGCTCCGGGCGTCTAGCGTGATCAGCGTGCTCGAGACCGCGGTGACCACGCTGCTGGGGATCGACGTGCCGGTGGTGGGCGCGCCGATGGCCGGGGTGGCCGGTGGCCGGCTGGCTGCGGCGGTCAGCGCTGGCGGCGGGCTGGGGATGGTGGGTGTGGAGGCCTCCGCCGGCGCGCAGGACATCGCCGCCCAGGCCGCGATCGCCGGGGCCGGGGGCCGTGCCTTCGGGATCGGGCTGCTGGCGTGGGTGCTCGAGGACCGTGCCGATCAGCTCGACGCGGCGGTGGCCGCGGGTCCGGCGCTGGTCTCGGTGAGCTTCGGGGACTACGCCCGGTGGGTCGATCCCCTCCACGCGAGCGGGGTGCTGGTGGCCACCCAGGTCGCCACCACGGACCAGGCCGTCGCCGCCGCCGGGCAGGGGGTCGACGTCGTCGTGGCGCGCGGCGGGGAGGGCGGCGGCCACGGGGAGGACGCGGTCGCGACCCTCCCGCTGCTGCAGGGGGTGCTGGACGCGGTCGACGTCCCGGTGCTGACCGCCGGCGGCATCGTCAGCGCCCGGGGGCTCGCCGCGGTCCTCGCCGCCGGTGCGGGAGGCGCGTGGGTCGGCACCGCGCTGCTCTCCAGCGTCGAGGGCGCGAACGCGGCCGCCGCCAAGGCCAGGGTGCGGGCGGCGCGCGAGGGCGAGACGGTGCACAGCCGGGTCTTCGACATCGCCCAGGGGCTGGGGTGGCCGCCGCGCTACGGCGGACGGTCGCTGCGCAACGCCTCCACCGACCGGTGGGTGGGACGCGAGGACGAGCTGGCCCGCGACGGTGGGGCCCGCGAGCAGGTCGTGGCGGCGCGCCAGCGCGGGGACTTCGACGTCGCGGGGATCTACGCGGGGCAGGGCGTCGGGCTGGTCACGAGCCTGCGGCCGGCGGCCGAGGTCGTCGCGGACCTGGCCGCCGGCGCCCACGGGCTGCTCGCCCGCGAGTGGTGAGCGTCGGCGGTGAGATCCGGCGGGTCACGGGGCAGGACGTTGACGTGGGCGCGATGGAGCTGAGGTGGACCGGTGACGTCTCGCGGGGGGAGTGGATCGCTCCCCGCCTCGGCGCTCTCGGCCAGGTGGCGTCCGTGGTCCCGCGAGGTTTCCCCGCCTACGCCCGCGTCCTGCACCCGGTGGGCGACCCCGCTGAGGGGGCCGCGACGTGGGCGGAGGTGTGCGCGGTCACCGACCGCACCATGCACGCGCTGGCGCAGTGGCAGTCGATCTCCTCCCCGCTCGCCGCGGCCACGCAGATGGGCTGGTGGCCCGCCGACGACTGGTTCGTCGCCCAGTCGCCGAACCTGTTCTGACCGGTGGACCGCTCCTGGTGCGTGGCCACCGAGATCGACCTCGACTCCACCCTGGTCGCCGGTGACGCCGCCCTGATCGACGCCGTGCTGGCCCGAGGGGGCCTGGAGGCCTGGCCGGTAGGGCCGAGCGATCTGCTGAGCACCGACGGAGACACCGTCAACGTCTGATCGTGGAGCCTCGGGGGTGGGAGGGGGAAAGCCAGGAGCGTCATCCCCGGCGCACCGGTGCGCCTGCGGCATGCTCCGCCCATGACGGTGTCCTCGATGCTGCAGCTGGCGGTGCTTCCCCTGTCGGCCGGGGTGGTCCTGGTGCTTCCTCCAGCCGTCATGGCGCACCGGAGCCGGTGGTCGGTGTGGGCGGTGGTCGCGTGGGCGCTGGCGGTGCTCCTGCTCGCCGCGTGGGTGGTCTCCGGCTACCGGTCGGGGGTGGCTGCCGACGAGAACGGCGCGGAGGGTGACATCTACGACGGCCTGGCGTGGCTCCTGGACGCGGTCCTGGCCGCTGGCGCATCGGTGCCCCTGACCGTTCTCCCGGTTCCTCGAACGGGCAGGGTCCGCCGGGTGTGGACGCCGAGCGGGATGCGCGACCGGACATGACGTGTCGGCGCGCAGAGTAGTTCTCATCGAGGACTAGTCAGGCGTAGGGTCGTCGGTATGGACGTGGACGAGGACCGTCTGGTCGCCGACGCAGCTCGCGGATCGCTGGGCGTGTGCGTGCTGGCGGTCCTGGCTCACCAGGAGGCGCACGGGTACGCGGTGGCGGTCCGTCTGGGCGAGGTGGGCCTGGCGCGGGTGCGCGCCGGTGTCGTGTACCCCGTGCTGACCCGGCTGGAGGAGGAGGGCGCGCTGGAGGCGACGTGGACCCAGGGTGCGGGCGGACCGGGGCGCAAGGTCTACCGGGTCACCGCGGCAGGGCGGCAGCGCTTGGCCGCGGCGGCCGGTGAGCTCGCCCGGCGCGGTGAGGCGCTGCAGCAGCTCGTGCGCGCAGGTGCCGGCTCCGACGTCGCACCCGGCCAGGGTGCTGCTGCCTCGGAACTCGCGGGCGCCGCGGGAGGCCAGCGGTGAAGGGTTCGCGCGCCGCCGACGGCGCCGCCCAGCGCGACGTCGAGCAGGACTGGGCTGATCGATTCCGCCTCGAGGCCGGGCTCGAGCACGGCCTGGATCCCGACGTGGTCGAGCGTGCGCTGACCGAGGTCGACGCAGCGGTGGCCGACGCCGGGGCGGGCGCCGAGGAGCTGTTCGGCGCCCCGGGCGAGCACGCTGCAGACGTCGCCGCCCGGCGCAGCGTCGCGGAGCGCGCCGAGGCCGGCGGGCACGGCGGCGGACCGCTGGTGACCGCGCTGGTGAGCGCGGGGCTGATGGCCGTGGGCTTCGCGCTGCTCACCGCGCTGGAGGGCCGCTGGTCGGTGACGCTGAGCATGGCGAACGTCAGCGGCAGCGCGCTGCTGGTGGTGACCTTCGTCGCTGCCGGCGCGGTGGTCTCCCTGCGCCGCGCCGGTCTGCCGGCCACCTCCTGGATCGCGGCCGCAGCGACCGCGGGGCTGACC
>JARIBR010000108.1 GCA_029258695.1 Quadrisphaera sp. | reverse complement strand
ATCAGCCGGCGCGCCCACGAGCTCATGGACCGCCACGCCCGGGCGTTCTCCCGCGGGGTGCGCCCGGGGCTGCGCGACGAGGGCATCTCCCTCGTCGGCTGGGACTCCCTGACCCCTCGGGAGGCCGAGGGGGTGCACGCGTTCTTCCGTGACTCCGTCTTCCCGGTGCTCACCCCCCTCGCGGTGGACCCGGCCCACCCGTTCCCCTACATCTCCGGCCTCTCGCTGAACCTCGCGGTGGTCGTGCGGAACACCACCACCGAGAAGGAGCACTTCGCCCGGGTGAAGGTGCCGCCGCTGCTGCCCCGCCTGGTGCGGGTGCCCGACGACCTCCCCGGCATGGGCCCCGCTGACGGCGACGACGACGACGCGGTGGACGAGAGCGGCGCCCGCCCCCACCCCACGGCACGGTGCAGCGCCCTCGAGGACGTCATCGCGCGCCACCTCGACCAGTGCTTCTCCGGCATGGAGGTCGTCGCCCACCACACCTTCCGCGTCACCCGCACCGAGGACCTGGAGGTGGAGGAGGACGACGCCGAGAACCTCCTGCAGGCCCTGGAGAAGGAGCTGCTGCGCCGCCGCTTCGGCCCGCCGGTGCGCCTGGAGATCGCCGACGACACCCCGGACGACGTGCGGGACCTGCTCTCCAAGGAGCTGGGGATCTCCCGCGCCGACACCTACGTCCTGCCCCAGCCGCTGGACCTGCGCGGGCTCAACCTCGTCGCCGACCTCGGCGCCTCGGTGCGCCCGGACCTGGCCTACCCCACGTTCGTGCCGCGCACCCACCGCGCGCTGACCGACGGGCGCGAGCGCAGCAAGCCCTCGGACATCTTCGCCGCCATGCGCGCGCGCGACGTGCTCCTGCACCACCCCTACGACTCCTTCTCGACGTCGGTGCAGGCGTTCGTGGAGCAGGCGGCCGCCGACCCGGACGTCCTGGCCATCAAGCAGACCCTGTACCGCACCTCGGGGAAGTCCCCGATCATCGACGCGCTGGTCGACGCCGCGGAGGCGGGCAAGCAGGTGCTCGCCCTCGTGGAGATCAAGGCCCGCTTCGACGAGCAGGCCAACATCTCGTGGGCGCGGAAGCTCGAGCGCGCCGGCGTCCACGTCGTCTACGGCATCGTGGGGCTGAAGACGCACTCCAAGCTGTGCCTCGTGGTGCGCCAGGAGAGCGGTGGGCTGCGTCGCTACTGCCACGTCGGCACCGGCAACTACAACCCCAAGACCGCCCGCCTCTACGAGGACCTGGGCCTGCTCACCGCCGACGACGAGGTGGGCGAGGACCTCACGAAGCTGTTCAACCAGCTGAGCGGCTACGCCCCCAAGACCCGGTACTCACGACTGCTCGTCGCCCCTCGCGGCGTGCGCCGTGGGCTGGTCGAGCGGATCGAGGCGGAGACCGCCCACCACCTCGCGGGGCGTGAGGCGAGGGTGCGGATCAAGGTGAACTCCATGGTCGACGAGAGCATCATCGACGCGCTCTACCGCGCCTCGCAGGCCGGTGTCCCCGTGGACGTCGTGGTGCGCGGCATCTGCTCGCTGCGGCCCGGGGTGCCGGGGATGTCCGAGACGATCCGGGTGCGCTCGATCCTGGGTCGCTTCCTCGAGCACAGCCGCATCTTCTCCTTCGAGAACGACGGGGACCGTGAGACCTGGATCGGCAGCGCCGACATGATGCACCGCAACCTGGACCGGCGGATCGAGGCGCTGGTGCGGCTGACCGACGAGGGCCACGTCGCCGAGCTCACCGAGCTGCTGGACATCTCGATGGACCCCGAGACGATCTCCTGGCACCTGCAGGCCGACGGCACCTGGGTGCGCCACGGCACCACCGACGAGCAGCTGGACCTGCAGGAGCACCTGGTGGCCGCGAGGGCGACGCGCCGCCGCGCCCGCCGGTGAGGGCGTCGAGCGGCGCGCCCGGCCACGACGACGCCCGCGACGGCGAGCCGCACGTCGTGCGGGCCGCCGGCGCGGTGTGCTGGGACCACGCGCCGGCCCGCGGCGGTCGCGCGAAGGGCCTGCGGGTCCTGCTCGTGCACCGGCCGAAGTACGACGACTGGTCGTGGCCCAAGGGCAAGCTGGAGGCGGGCGAGGGGTTCGTCGAGGCGGCGGTGCGTGAGGTCGCCGAGGAGAGCGGCCTGCGCGTGCGCCTGGGCCGTGACCTGCCCACCGCGCGCTACCGCCTCGACGAGACCTCCACCAAGGAGGTCGCCTACTGGGCCGCGCACGTGCCGGGCGCCCCGACGCCGGCGCCGCCGCGCCCGAAGGAGGTCGACGCCGTGGAGTGGGTCTCCACCGTGGAGGCCGACCGCCGTCTGACCCGCCGGGGCGACCGGGTGCAGCTGTCCGCCCTCGTCGCCGCCCACGCGGAGTCCTCGCTCGAGACCTGGCCGCTGCTGGTGCTGCGCCACGGCCACGCCCGGCCCAAGTCGGTGTGGGGCCACGCGGACGCGGAGCGGCCCCTGGTCACGGTGGGGCTGCGCCAGGCCGACGCGCTGGTGCCCCTGCTGCGCGCGTGGGCGCCGGACCAGGTGGTCTCCAGCCCGTGGCAGCGGTGCCTGCAGACCGTGGGGCCCTACGTCGAGACCGACGGCCCGGTGCTCAAGACCAAGAACCGCCTGTCCGAGGACGGCCACCGCCGCAACCCGGCCAAGGTGGCGTCCCTCGTGACGAAGCTGCTGGGCAAGGGCCGCCCGGTGGTCCTGTGCACCCACCGGCCGGTGCTCTCGACGGTGCTGGGCACGCTCGCCGGTCACACCGGGGCCGGTCTGGCCGCGGACGTGCCCTCGTCCGACCCGTACCTGCTGCCCGGCGAGGTGCTCGTGGCGCACGTGTCCTCCCGTTCCGGTCGCGTCGTCCGCGTCGAGCGGCACCTGCCCGGCGGAGGCGTGGACCCGGCGTCAGTAGGTGTTGACGCGGGGTGACGGACGGGGCGTGGCGAGTGCCCCGGTGAGAGGTGTTCACCTGTCGTTCACCCCCTGACGGGCAGCGGTCCACCTGACGCTCCTAGCGTCTCGATCGTTGGTCACCGCCACCGATCGGAAGGCTCGTCGATGAAACGCTCCACCCGTCGCCGCGCCGCCGCGACCGCGGCCGTGCTCGCGGCCGGGCTGGTGGCGACCGGGTGCGTCGCCGTCAACGAGCGGTCAGCCGAGCGGCCCCCGGCCGGCGCGGCGCCGGGGGTCTCCGGCACGCTCAACGGCGCCGGCGCGTCCACCCAGCAGGCAGCGTTCCAGGCCTGGAGCGCCAGCTTCACCGCGTCCCACCCCGACGTCACGGTCAACTACGACCCGGTGGGCTCCGGCGGCGGGCGCACGCAGTTCCTCTCCGGGGCGGTGCCCTTCGCCGGCTCCGACGCCTACCTCAGCGACGAGGAGCTGGCCCGCGCCCGCCAGCGCTGCGACGGCGGCAGCGCCATCGACCTGCCGGTCTACGTCTCCCCCATCGCCCTGGCCCACAACCTCCCCGGCGCCCCGGAGCTCACGCTCTCGCCCGCCACCGTCGCCAGGGTGTTCGACCAGCAGATCACCGACTGGTCCGACCCGGCCATCACCGCCGACAACGGCGGCGCGGCGCTGCCGGCCGGTCGCATCACCGTGGTCAACCGCTCGGACGACTCGGGGACCACCGAGAACTTCATCGAGTACCTCGTGGCCAACGCCCCGGAGGACTTCCCCCACGAGGTCAGCGACACGTGGCCGGTACCCGGCGGGGAGGCGGCGAAGGGTACCTCCGGGGTCGTGTCCGCGATCGGGGCCGGCGAGGGCTCCATCGGCTACGCCGACGAGAGCCAGGTCGGCGACCTGGGGGTGGCGAAGGTCGTCGACGTCTCGGAGCCAGCCCCCGACCGTCCCGAGGGGGACCTCGCGATCGACGTGGACCGCACCCCCGACGAGACGGGCGTCTACCCGATCGTCCTCGTCAGCTACCAGATCGCCTGCACCGTGTACCCCACGCAGGAGGAGGCGGACCTGGTGAAGTCCTTCATCGGCTATATCTCCAGCGAGGAGGGGCAGCAGACAGCCGCCGAGATCGCCGGCTCCGCGCCCCTGTCCGCCGAGCGCAGCGAGGCCATCGCGCGCTCGCTCGCGTCGATCACGGCCGGCGCGTGAGCCGGCCCGTGCGCGAGCGCACGCGGCGCGCCACCGGCCGGCCGGGCGACAAGGTCTTCAAGGGCGTCGCCACCGCCGCCGGGACCATGATCCTCATCACCCTGGCCGGGGTGGCCGTCTTCCTCGTCCACCAGGCGCTGCCCGCGCTCAGCCCGTCACCGGACGTCCCGGGCACGGGGCTCGGGCTCGTCGGCTATGTCTGGCCGCTGCTGTACGGCACGCTGGTCTCCTCGGCGATCGCCCTGCTCGTGGGGGCACCGCTGGGGGTGGGGATCGCCCTGTTCATCTCCCACTTCGCCCCCCGCCGGCTCTCCACGGGGCTGGGGTACGTCGTGGACCTGCTCGCGGCGGTCCCCAGCATCGTCTACGGCCTGTGGGGCGTGACGACGTTCGCGCC
>JARIBR010000105.1 GCA_029258695.1 Quadrisphaera sp. | reverse complement strand
GCAGGTCGATGAACCCGCCCATCTCGATGCCGCCGCAGAAGGTGATCTCCCCGTCGCCCTGGGAGAAGTGCAGGTCACCGACCGAGAGGTTGCCGCCGGGCACGAAGACGGGGTAGAAGACCCGGCTCCCCTTCGTGAGGTTCTTGATGTCCTGGTTGCCGCCGTTCTCCCGCGGCGGCGCGGTGCGCGCGCCCTCGCGGGCCACCCGGTCGAAGTCGTCGCCCGTCAGCGTCCCGAGCACCGCGTCCTGCGGCTCGGGCGGCAGGGCCAGCGGGGGCAGGCGCTGCGGGTCCGTGGCGATGAGCGCTCCCTCGCGCTCGTTCCACCGCGCGAGCATCTGCGCCGACGGCGCCGTGGCCATGAGCCCGGGGTGGGTGATGCCGGTGAAGGAGACCTCGGGCACGTGCCGGGAGGTGGCGGTCTGCCCCGCGAAGTCCCAGACCGCCTTGTAGGCGTCGGGGAACTGGTCGACGAGGAAGGACCCACCGTTCTTCTTCGCGAAGATGCCGGTGTAGCCCCAGCCCTGGCCGGCGAGCGGGCCGGAGTCCTCCTGGGGGATGGGCCCGAGGTCGAGGATGTCGACGATCAGCAGGTCGCCGGGCTGGGCGCCCTCGACCGCGAAGGGACCGGAGAGCGCGTGGACCTTGCTCATCGGCGCGTCGCGGATGTCGTCGGCGGAGTCGTCGTTGAGGATCGCGCCGTCGAACCACTCGCGGCAGTCCACCCGGAAGGACTCCCCGGGCTTGACGGTGACGGCGGCGGGGATGTCGGGGTGGTACCGGTTGTGGCCGGTGACCTTCTGGTCGGTGAACTTCTTGGACGAGTCCAGGGGGAACAGGTTCTGGGGCACGGTGGGTCCTCTCACGGGGCGGTCGATCCTGGGTGGCACGGGGCCGGAGGAGGCTCAGGCGGCGGCGACCACCTCCGATCGCTGACGCCCCGCGAGCCGCGGGTAGAGCGCGACGTAGGCGAGACCGATGAGCGCCAGGAGCACGGTCATCACCGCGTTGAGCTGCTGCCACGTGTCGGTGAGGAGCAGGAAGGCGGGGATCGCCGCGGTGGCCCACCCCTGGACCACGCACACCCAGCCGGTGAAGCGCGTCAGGCTCTCGCGGCGCAGGCCCAGCACCAGGAAGAACAGCGTCCACAGCATCGCCCAGTGCAACCAGACCACCGCGAAGGCGGGGTCGCCCAGCATGGTGAAGTTCAACACCGAGTAGGCGATCGCGCAGATGGCGACGAAGAGGGAGAAGTACCCGAGCCCCGTGCCGTCGAGGTGCATCAGCTGGTTGAGCGCGACGTAGGCGTACGTGAAGCCGAAGAGGTACAGCCCGGAGGCGTTGAGGATCACCGCGGTGTCACCGCCGGCGGTGAAGATGAGGTAGGTGGGCGTCAGCACCTGCAGGAACCCGACGAAGAGGTTCAGCGGGACGGCCGAGCGGGCGTCCACGCGACCCAGGAGCGCCAGGCCGTTGAGGAACAGCACGGCTCCGACGTACAGCAGCCCGACGCTTCCCACGGGGTCTCCTCTCTCGACGGTGCTGGGTGCTGCCGGTGTGGCGGACGCCCAGGCCGGGCGTCCGCGCGGGGCTCAGGGGCGGGGCAGCCGGCGGTGTGCCGGGTTGGTGCTCACGCGCGCCGGGCCCGCCCCCCGTGAGGGCAGCGAGGTGACCACGGGTGGTGCGTCGCTGGACGCCCCGGCGCGGTCCATGGCCTTCACGAGCCCGCTCGGCGCGCTGCCCAGCCGCGGCGCCGAGAACACGCGGCTGCCGGGCGCCTCGCACGCGGGGCACGGCGCGGAGCTCGCGGCGGTGCCGATGGGCGCACGGGTGTCGAAGTCACCGTGCGTCGGGCAGCGATAGGCGTACGTGGCCACGGGGAGATCTCCGGTGATCGTCGGGCGACGCTCTGCGTGCATCATCCCAGGTCCAGCCGACCTTGGCGGCCGCCGAGAGGGCTGTCAAGCGATGGCCGCACCGTCGGGCCGTTGGTCCCGGGCGCACGCTGCGGCGACGACGAGCGGCTCACGCGCGACCACCAGCAGATCGCCCGCGACATCGACCGCGGCCGGAGCGCCGGCCAGGGTGTCTTTCCCGTCTGACGCCGCGCCGACCCGGTGGGACCGACTCTCTCGTGAGAGGAAGGTCGAGACGTGGTGCACGGTCGTGGGTCATCACCGGTGAAACCCGACAACCTGGGAGAACCCTGAGCGTCTGAGCGTTCCGTTCTCGGCGTGTCGCGCCCGACACGCCGAGGGACACTGGTAATCCTCAGGATCGCGCGTGATGCTGGCAGGGATGAGCCCCCGCCCCACGGCTGCGCGCCGAGTCCTGGCAACGTCCCCCTTCGACCGGTCCCCGGCCGTGTCGGAGACCTTCGAGCTCGACGACTGGGTCAGCCACGACCGCTACGGCCTCGGCAAGGTCGTCGGCGGCGAACCGGGCGTCGACGTGGTCGCGGACTTCCGCGGCGGAGGCATCTTGCGCGTCGCGCTCCCCTCCAGCAAGCTCTCCAAGCTCTGAGGCCTCGGCCCGTCCGGCGCGCTGGCGCCTGACGGGCCCCTCCGGACCGACCCAGGAAGGCTTCACCGCTCCCCGTGGTTGGCACCGGCATGACCACGATCGACGCCACCGCCCAGACACTCCCCGAGGTCCTCGCCGAGAACGACATCGTGCTGGTGGACTTCTGGGCCACCTGGTGCGGCCCCTGCAAGCAGTTCGGCCCCGTGTACGAGCGCGCGTCCGAGAAGCACACCGACGTCGTGTTCACCAAGGTCGACACCGACGCCGAGCAGCAGCTCGCCGGCGCCGCCGGCATCACCTCCGTGCCCACCCTCATGGCCTTCCGTGAAGGCGTCCTCGTCTTCACCCAACCCGGCGCCCTCCCGCCGCCGGCTCTCGAGCAGGTCATCGAGGGCGTGCGCGGCCTCGACATGGACGAGGTCCGCAAGACCATGGCTGAGCACCAGGAGAAGGAAGCCGCTGCGCAGGCCGATCACGACGCGAAGCTCGACGCCGCCGCGAAGGAGCGCGCCGCCGGCGGGTGACGTGCCATGATGCGCGCCTGCGGGCCCGTCGGCGGCCGGCTGGTCGTGGGGGGAGCTCGAGGGTGCAGGTCAACTTCTCGCTGACGCTCCCCGTGGACCACCAGTACGTCGCCGTCGTCCGTCACCTCGCGGAGTCCACCCTGACCGAGCTGCAGGTGGACGGTGAGTGCATCGACGACATCGCGCTGGCTCTCACGGAGGCGTGCGCCAACGTCATCAGCCACGGCGACCCGTCGGACGGCTTCGACGTCGAGCTCGCCGTGGAGGGCAGCATCTGCCGCATCTCCATCCGTGAGAGGGGTGATGCCTTCGACGCCGCCGCGCTCGACGGGGCCGGCGACGCCGAGGAGCACCTCACGCACGGACGCGGCGTACCGCTCATGCGCATGCTCGTCGACGACCTGTCGTACCAGCCTGACGAGACCGGCACGACCGTCGTGCTCGTGAAGCACCTGCGCGTCAGCCCGCAGTCGCTGCTCGTCCTCTGAGCGGCGCCGGCGTCACCGACCGGCACGCGCGCTGGCCGGCACGCGCCGACCGACCGTCCAGCGCACGTCGTCAGCGCGATGAATCCCCCCGCACCACAGGTGCGGGGGGCTTCATCGCGCTCGGAGATGCAGGCGCCGGGTGCTCAGCCCACGAGCGCGGCGTCCAGGGTGATGTCCACGCCGGTCAGGGCCTTGGAGATCGGGCAGGTCTCCTTGGCGTCCTGGGCGGCCTTCGCGAAGCCGTCGGCGTCGAGCCCGGAGACCTCGGCGCGCACCGTCAGGGCGATGCCGGTGAGCTTGAAGCCGTCACCGTCCGGGCCCAGGGAGACGTCGGCCTTCACGTCGAGAGACTCCGGCGTGCCCCCGGCCGCACCGATCAGGGCGGAGAGCTGCATGGCGTAGCAGGAGGAGTGCGACGCGGCGATGAGCTCCTCGGGGCTGGTGGTGCCCTCGGCCTTCTCCGCGGCGCGCCTCGGGAAGGACACGGTGTAGGTGCCCACGCCCGAGGACGTCATCTCGACCTGGCCGCTGCCGTTCTCCAGGGTGCCGTTCCAGGCGGTGCGGGCGGTGCGTGTGGGCATCGGTGCTCCTTCGTCTCGCGAGGTGGCGGCGGGGCGTCAGCCGTCGTGGTGATCAGCGCCGCGAGCCGGCGGCGGCATTCCCACGAGCGGTGCGCTCACACGTCGGTGTAGCGCGCACGCACGATCGCGAAGAGACCGAAGGCCACGAAGCCGGCGCCGACCGCGACGAGGATCACTGCGCCGAACGGCTGCTCCCCGAGGGTGCGCAACCCCTGGTCGAGGCCTCCGGCGTCCTGCGGGTCGGACTGCACCGCCGCGATGACGAAGAGCACGCCGACGGCGCCGAGCGCGACGCCCTTGGCGACGTACCCGACATGGCCGAGCACGCGCACCGCCCTGCCGCCCGGCGGCTGCGGGAGGTTCCGCAGGGACTCGAGGAACTTCCCGCTCACCCCGGAGACCACGTGGTAGACCCCCACGGCCACGACGGCCACGCCCACCGCGCCGATCAGCCAGCGGCCCCCGGGAAAGCCCATGACGGCAGCGGTGATGTCGTCGGTCTTCTCGTTCTCCGACGACGAGCCGCCCGTCGCGAACGTGAAAGCAGTCCCCGCGATCACGAGGTAGACGATGCCCTTGCCGGCGTTCTTGAGCGCCGAGAAGGCGTCGCGGGCGGTGTCGTCTGCGTTGCCCCTCGCGGAGGCCAGCCCGCCGGCGGCGCCGTCGCGGCCGTCCTCGTAGGCGGTGAACAGGTACCAGGCGGCCAACGCCACCAGGGCCACCACGGCCACCCACAGCGCCACCTGCCCGAGAGGGTTCTGCGCGATGCTGCCCAGCGCCCCGGCGGAGCTGGCCTCACCGCTGGCGCTGCCCAGGCCGATGCGCGCGGCGATCACACCGATGACGACGTGCAGGATCCCCGAGACGACGAACCCGCTGCGGGCCACCAGCGTGAGGCGGTGCTGCGTTCGCTCGTCCAGGTTCGGCGTCATGACGCTGATCATGGCGCCTCGCGGCTCAGCCGGTGACCACCAGCGCGACGGCGAGCACCACCTGGGCGCTCGCGGCCACGGTGCGTACCGCGTCGGCGCGCTGCAGGCGCTGCATGACCGCCTCGTCGTACCCGGCCTTCAGCCGCTCGTGCTGGTTGACGGCGCAGAAGGCCGACGCACCGAGCACCGTGGCGGTCAGGGCGACGCACGCCCAGGCCAGCACGGAGGCCGGACGGGTGACCACCAGCCAGACGCAGGCCCCGACGAGGGCGGCGAAGAGCGGGGCGACGAGGAAGGCGGTGCGGCGGGCGTGCCACGCCTCGTAGGCGGCGAACGTCGCAGGGGCGCGGCGCCCGGTGGCGGCGATCTGCGGGTAGACCAGCGCTGAGATCGTCCACTGGAAGCCGGCGTACGCGCAGGCCGCGCCCAGGTGGGCGACGACGGCCGCGCTCGACGCGGTGAGGTTCACCCGCCAGTCATACCCGTTCGGGAGTCATGGTCACGAGTTGAGTGGTCCTGACGGGCGCAGCGTCACGGCCTGGCTACTCTCCCGCCATGCTCGATGACGAGAATCCCCTGGCGCACCCGTCGACTCTGCCGTTCGCGCTCCCACCGTTCGACGCCCTGCGCCACGAGCACCTGCGCCCCGCCCTGCTGGAGGGCATGGCCGAGCACCGGCTCGAGGTGGACCTCGTGGCCGCGCGCACCGACGAGCCCACGTTCACCAACACCGTCGAGGCTCTCGAGCGGATCGGCGCGCTGCTGCGGCGCGCCGAGCACGTCTTCGACTCCGCCACGAGCTCCTTCTCCACCCCGGAGCTGCGCGACCTGGAGGCGGAGGTCGCCCCGCTGCTGTCTGCGCACCGCGACGCCATCCACCTCGACGCCGCGCTGTTCGCCCGGATCGACGCGGTGCACGCCGCCCGTCACGACGCCGGCCTCGACGAGGAGGAGCGGCGCCTCGTCGAGCGCTACCACGCGGACTTCGTGCGCGCCGGCGCCGCGCTCTCCCCGGAGGACCAGTCGCGGCTGCGTGAGCTCAACGGTGAGCTGTCGCGGCTGACGACGTCCTTCGGCTCCCACCTGCTCGCCGAGGCGAACGACTCCGCGGTGCACGTCACCGACGAGTCCCAGCTGGCCGGGCTGTCCGCGGGGGCGCGGGCGACCGCTGCCGCCGCGGCGCGGGAGCGCGGGCTCGACGGGTGGCTCATCACGCTGATCCTCTCCACGAGCCAGCCGGTGCTCGCGTCGTTGGAGGACCGGGACCTGCGCGAGCGGGTCCACACCGCGTCGGTCACCCGGGGGCTGCGCGGCGGTGAGCACGACACCCGGGCCCTCATCACGCGCATCGCCGCGCTGCGCGCCGAGCGGGCGGTGCTGCTGGGCTTCGAGCACCACGCGCACTACGTCGTCGACGACCAGACCGCCGGTGACGTGGCGACGGTGATGGAGACACTGACGTCCATCGTCGAACCGGCCGTGACCAACGCCCGCCGCGAGGCCGCGGAGCTCACCGAGCTGCTGCACGCCGACGGGCACGACGGTCCGTTGCGGGCGGGGGACTGGCGCTACTACGCGGCGCGGCAGTCCGAGGGCGCGATGACGCTGGACCCGGCGGAGCTGCGGGAGCACTTCGAGATGGAGAGCGTCTACGAGCGCGGGGTGTTCTTCGCCGCCGCCAAGCTCTACGGCCTGAGCTTCGCGGAGCGCACCGACCTGCCGATGCCGCACCCGGACGTGCGGGCGTGGGAGGTCAGCGACGAGGACGGCGCGCCGCTGGGACTGTTCCTGCTCGACCCGTACGCCCGCGACTCCAAGCGCGGCGGGGC
>JARIBR010000094.1 GCA_029258695.1 Quadrisphaera sp. | reverse complement strand
GCCTTCATGCCGTGGGTGAGGTGACCGCCGTGGGCGAGCTCGAGCCCGAGGATGGTGTCGCCCGGGCGGATCAGCGCGTGCATCACGGCGGCGTTGGCCGTGGCGCCGGAGTGCGGCTGGACGTTGACGTGGTCCGCGCCGAACAGCGCCTTGGCGCGGTTGCGGGCGAGGTCCTCCGCGACGTCGACGGCCTCGCACCCGCCGTAGTAGCGACGGCCGGGGTAGCCCTCGGCGTACTTGTTCGTCAGCACCGAACCCTGCGCCTGCAGGACGGCGCGGGGGGCGAAGTTCTCGCTCGCGATCATCTCCAGGGTGCCGCGCTGACGGTCCAGCTCGGCGTCGAGGACGGCGGCGATCTCCGGGTCGACGCTGGACAGCGGCAGGTCGGTCACCGCGTCGGCGGAGGTGTCGGGGTCGCTCTGGCGGGCGTCGGCGAAGGTGGTCATGGGTGGCTCCTCGCGTGCGGGTGCAGGACGGTGGCGACTCTCGGCGCAGCAGCGCCTCACCGACGGGCCCAGGCGGACGACCCGTCGGAGGTGCTGCTCGGCACTGCTGGCCTCTCGCTGCTCGCCGCTCCCCGGTGGTGCCCCACCTTCGCCAGTCGCGGCCGCCCCAGGGTATCCGCTGCTCGCAGGACGGCGTCCCGGCGATCCTTCCCGCACTTCTCCCACGAAGTGTCGTGCGCCGTGCCACCCCCAGCGCACTTCGTCGGACAAGTGCGGTGCGGCGCGCCACCCCCACCGCACTTCGTGGGAGAAGTGCGGTGGGGGCGGGCCGTGCGGTGGGGGCGGGCCGTGCGGTGGAGGGGCCGGCGCCTCACTCCTGCTCGGTGAGCCACCCGACGGCGCCCGGCAGGTCGTGGGCGGCCTGCGGCCCCCAGCTCCCCTGGGCGTAGGCCTGGACGTGAGGGCGCTGGTCGTCGGCGAGGTGCTCGACGATGCGCCACGTCTGCGCCAGGCCGTCGGGGGTGGTGAACAGGGCCCGCTCCCCCAGCATCACGTCGCGCAGCAGGGAGGCGTAGGGGGGGAGCGGCGCGGCGCCCGGCAGGTCCGGCAGCGCCATGACGAGCTCGCCGTCGACGAGGTCGCCCTCGCTGCCGGGACGCTGCGCGCTCACGCCGATCCGCAGGCGCCCGTCACCGGAGAGCTCGACGACCAGCGCCTTGCGGTGGTCCCCGTCCCCGCCGAGGTCGACGCCGTCGACCACGTCCTCCGGGCGGCGCAGCACGAGCGAGACCTGCTGAGCGTCACCGGCGAGGTACTTTCCCGAGCGCAGGAGGAACGGCACGCCGCGCCACCGGTCGCTGTCGACCCACACCCGCGCGGCGACGAACGTGTCCGTCGTCGACCCGTCGGCGACCTCCTCGAGGTCGGTGTAGCCGTCCGCCTGCCCCAGCACCGCCTCCGCCGGGTCGATGGCTCGGAAGTCCGCCAGCGCGGCCTCGCGGCCTGCGGCGATGGCCGCGGCCGAGGCGTCCGCCGGCGGGTCCATCGCGACCTCTGCGGCCACCTGCAGCAGGTGCGTCACGAGCATGTCCTTCATGGCGCCGGTCGCGTCGTAGAACTCCGCCCGGTCAGCCACGTCCAGGCTCTCCGGGACGTCGACCTGCACCTGCTCCACCGCGTCGGCGCACCACAGCTGCTCGATCCACCGGTTGGCGTAGCGCAGCACGTGCAGCTGCTGGGTGGCCTCCTTGCCGAGGAAGTGGTCGATGCGGAAGACGTCCTCCTCGTCGAAGACCGAGCCCACCAGCTCGTCGAGCTCCTCGAAGTTCTTCTTCGACTCCCCGTAGGGCTTCTCGTAGATCACGCGCGCGCCGTCGGCGAGGCCGTGGTCGCGCAGCGCCTCGGTGTAGGGGACGAACGTCGTCGGCGGCAGCGCGAGGAAGTGGATGACCTGGGCGTCCTCGCCGAGCTCGTCCAGCGCCTGGCCCAGCACGCCCGGCAGCTGGCCCGGGTCCTCGGAGGAGAAGCCGTCACCGGCGAAGCGGACGCTGGCGGCCAGCTGGTCGAAGGCCTCCGCGTCGATCACCGCGCCGTCGTCCCCGGGCTGCAGGACGTCGCGCAGGTGGTCGCGGAACTCCTCGTCGGAGACCTGCCCCCGGCCGTTGCCGATGAGGCGCCACTGCTCGGGGAGCTCACCGGTGGCGGCGAGCGCGGCGATCGCGGGCAGGACCATCTTCGCGGCGAGGTCACCGGTGGCGCCGAAGAGCACCAGGGCCACCGGCGGCAGGGGCGCGCTGGCGGGTGAGTCCGGGGCGCCGGTCGGCTGCGACGCGGGCTGGTCGCCCGCCTGCTGCGGCGAGGGGTCCTCGGCGCGGTCGGTGCCGGTGCTCGATCGGGGGCTGGTGCTCGTCTCGCTGCTCACGGCGTCGAACCTACGGGCGGGCACGCCGGCCCGCACAGCCGGTCAGCGGGTCGTGCGGGTCAGCCGGTCAGCGGGTCGCGCGGCCCCGGCGCCCGCGCACCTGGTCCACCGACGCGGCGCCGGGGCCGAGGAGCGACAGGGCGAGGGCGACCACCGCGAGGACGAGCGCGCTCTCCCCCGGGACCCCGCCAGCCCCGGCGACCAGCGCGCCCGCGCCCGGCAGCGTCACCACGTACTGGCTCACCCACACGAGCGCCACCATGAGAGCGGCCAGCGCGGCGGCAGGACGGGTGAGGAGGCCGACCACCAGCAGCACGCCGAGACCGATCTCGCCGAGGACCAGCAGCCAGGCCAGGAGGGTCGGTGCGGGCAGGTCCTGCACGGCGATGCCCGCGGCGAGAGCCTCCGGGCTGGTGACGAGGAGGTGCTGCAGGCCGCGGACCAGCAGCAGCCCGCCGGTGACCAGCCGCAGGAGGAGCAGGGCGATCGTCGAGGCGGTGCTGCGTCGGGTGGCCACCCCACGATGCAAGCACGGTTCGCCCGCGGCCCGGACGTCCAGGTGCGGCGGATAGCGTGCGCGCTCGTGGACCGCACCCCCCCGACGCCCCCCGCCGCAGCGCCCGACGTGGCAGCGTCCGACGTCGCCGCGCCCGACGTGGCCTGGGTGCTGGCGCTGGCCTGCCCCGACGCCTCCGGGATCGTCCACGACGTCACCGGCTCGCTCGCGGACCTCGGCGGCAACATCCGCGACAGCCAGCAGTTCGGCGACCCGGGCACCGGACGCTTCCACATGCGGGTGGCCGTCGACGTCCCCGCCGCCGTCAGCCGACAGGAGATGGACGACGCGGTCGTCGCCCTGGCGCAGCGCTGGGACATGACCTGGACGCTCGACCGCGCCGACCGGCCGGTGCGCACGCTCGTGATGGTCAGCCGCGCCGGGCACTGCCTCAACGACCTGCTCTTCCGCACCCGCGCGGGCCACCTGCCCGTGGAGGTCGTCGCCGTGGTCGGGAACCACACCGACCTCGCCCCGCTCGCCGGCTTCTACGGCGCTCCCTTCCACCACCTGCCGGTCACGAAGGACACCAAGGCCGACGCGGAGGCCAGGCTCCTGGAGATCGTCGCGGAGGACGAGGTGGAGCTGGTGGTCCTCGCCCGCTACATGCAGATCCTCTCCCCCGAGCTCTGCGAGGCCCTCGAGGGACGGGCGATCAACATCCACCACAGCTTCCTGCCAAGCTTCAAGGGAGCACGGCCCTACGCGCAGGCGCACGAGCGCGGCGTCAAGATCATCGGGGCGACGGCGCACTACGTCACGGCCAACCTCGACGAGGGACCGATCATCGAGCAGGACGTCCACCGCGTCACGCACGCGATGACGGTGGAGCAGCTGCAGGCGATCGGCCAGGACGTCGAGGCGCAGGTGCTCGCCCGTGCGGTGCGCTGGCACACCGAGCACCGGGTGCTGCTCGACGGTCACCGCACCGTCGTCTTCGCCTGAGGCAGGCGCGCGCCGGCGTCGGGCGGAGCGTCAGACGGGACGGTCCGAGCCGTTGCGCTGGTCGTCCCGGCGCTCCTTGAGCGAGCGCTCGTCCCGGTCGTCCCCGTCGTCGGCCACCTGCCCGTAGTTGAACAGCGCCACCATGACGATGCCGCCGAGGGTGTTCCCCAGCAGGGCCAGGCCCAGCCACCCGAGCAGCTGGACGACCTCGACCTCACCGGCGATGGCGGCGGAGAAGGACTCGGCCGCGCCGGCGATGCTGTGGGTGAAGTGCCCGGCGCCGACCACGAACGTCAGGCCGAAGATCATGACGACCTGCCCGAGGGTGGTGCTCGCGGCCGTCACCAGCCAGGTGACGAGCGCGATGATCCACCCGGCCACCACCGCGGTGAAGAAGATCGTCATGGCCGGCTGGTCGACGGTCTCCACCCCGAGGGCCGCCAGCTGCTCCTCCACGCCCGGGGACATCGCGGTGGTCGTCATCGCCAGGGTGGCGATCGCTAGGGCCCCCACGAGGTTCGAGGCCAGCACCACCCCCCACAGCCGGAGCATCTGCAGGCCCCGCGAGCGACGCCGCAGCACCAGGGTCACGGGGGTCAGGGTGTTCTCCGTGAACAGCTGCTGGCGCCCCACGATGACGACGATGAACCCCAGCGGGTAGAGCAGCCACGGGACCAGCGAGTCGCCCCCGACGCCCAGGGAGTCGCGGGCGACCGCCACCGCGAAGCCGGAGATACCCATCGCCAGACCAGCGCCGAGGCCGGAGAACATGAGCTGGCGCGCCGGGCGCTCGAGCTCGGACTCCGCGTCGTGCTCGATCCGGTTGTAGATCTCGTGCGCGGACGGTCGGATGTCGGGTTGCTCTGCCACGGCCTCATGGTGCGGCACGCGGACCGCACCGGCCCGACGTCGAGCGTTCCCGCCACCGCGCCGGCGCGGTGGCGTCGGTACCGTCGCGACCGTGCGCCCCGACGACATCACCCTGCTCGCCGCCTGCGGTCCGCCGTCTCTGGTGCCTGACGGGAGCGCGGCCGTGGTGTCCATCACGGCTCCCTCCCTGACCGACGACGAGCAGGGCGGGGCGTTGTGGCTCGTGCCGACCGTCGGCGGGGCGCCCCGGCGCCTCACGCGCGGGCACCATGACACCGCCCCCGCGGTGAGCCCCGACGGGGCGTGGGTGGCCTTCTGCCGTCGCGAGCCCGGCGGGCGCCCGCAGCTGGCCCTCGTCGAGACCGGTGGCGGTGAGCCGGTCCTGCTCACCGCGCCGGCCACCCACCCCCTGGGCGTCGGAGCGCCGGTGTGGTCGCCCGCAGGGGCCGGACCGGCGCGCCTGGCCTACGCCGCACGGGTGCCCGAGCCGGGGCGCTACGGCACGGGCGTCGACGGCGGCCTGCTCGAGGGACCTGCGGCCTCGCCCGACCGGGAGGCTCCCCGCCTCGTCACGATGCTGGCTAACCGCCTCGACGGCGTCGGGCACACCCCGGACCGGCCGCGCCACCTCTTCGTGCTCGACGTCAGCGCCGTCACCCGCCAGCCCGGCCGAGCGGCCAGGGCCGGCGAGGGGTCGCCGCCGGCGTCGCAGCCCAGCACCGGCCTGCCCTGGCGGGTGACGTCCGGTGACACCGACGACGGCGACCCGGCGTGGACGCGCGACGGGCGCGCCCTGCTGTACGCCGCGTCCGCCCGAGCCCGCGGTGACGGCCCGGAGGACCTGCGCGTCGGGGCCTACCGGGTGCAGGTGCCAGGTGGTGGCGACGTTCTCGGTGCTGGCGACGGGCCCGCGGTCGAGGTGCCCGCGGTCGACGTGCCCGCGGTCGACGCGGAGCCGGCGCACGAGCCGGAGCTCGTGCTCGGTGGCGACCTGGCGGTGACCCAGGTGGTTCCCGACCCGTCCGGTGCGGGCGTGCTGGCCCTCGCCGGTGGGACCGGGCCGGACGGCCTCGACGTGGTAGCCCGCCCGGGCTCGCTGTGGTGGGCGCCCTTCGCCGCAGGGGGGGCGCCGCGCCGCCTCACCGAGCCGTCGCTGGACCTCGGCGAGCCGTCGGCGCGCCTGGTGGCCACCGGCAGCGGCGCCCTGGTGCTCGCCCGGGTGCGCGGCGCGCAGCACCTGCTGCACGTGCTGGCGCCCGACCCCGACGACGCCACGGACGACGCCGATGACCCAGCTGACCCCGCTGACCCCGTCCAGCGCGACGACGGCGCAGGCCCGGCGGACGGCGGTGGGGCCCGCGCCGTCGAGCCGCAGCTGCTGCTGGGCGGTCACCGCACGGTGCTCGCGGCCGACGCCACCGCGGACGGCTCGGTCGTCGTCGCCGTGGTGGCCGACGGGGCGAGCCCCGGCGACCTCGTGCGGTTGCACGGCGCGGCGATCGTGCCGCTCACCGACGTGGCGGCACCCCTGAGGGCCGCGGGGGTCCGGCCGATGCGCGAGCTCACCGCCACCGCCCCCGACGGCTACGAGGTTCACGGGTGGGTGGTCCTGCCCGCCAGCGCCTCCTTCGGGCAGGGGCCGCACCCCACCGTGCTGATGATCCACGGCGGACCCTTCAGCGCCTTCACCTGGTCGGTCCTGGACGAGGCGCAGGTCCTCGCCGGCGCCGGCTACGCCGTGGTGCTGGGGAACCCGCGCGGCTCCGCCGGCTACGGCGAGGAGCACGGGCGCGCCGTGGTCGGCGCCATGGGCGGCCCGGACGCCGACGACGTCACCGCCCTGCTCGACGCCGCGCTCGCCGACGATGGGCTGGGCCTCGACCCGGGGCGCGTCGGGGTGATGGGCGGCTCCTACGGCGGGTACCTCACGGCGCTGCTCACCACGCGCACGCACCGCTTCGCCGGGGCCATCGTCGAGCGCGGGTACCTCGACGCGGTGAGCTTCGTGGGCTCCTCCGACATCGGCTGGTTCTTCCCCGACGCCTACCACCGCTCCCGCGAGGCGATGGTGGAGCAGTCACCCATGACGCACGTCGCGGAGGTGACCACCCCGACCCTGGTGATCCACTCCGAGGACGACCTGCGCTGCCCGCTCGAGCAGGGTCAGCGCTGGTTCACCGAGCTGCGGCGCGCCGGCGTCGACACCTCGCTCCTGCTCTTCCCCGGGGAGGGCCACGAGCTCTCCCGCTCCGGGCGCCCCAGCCACCGGGTGGCGCGCCACCAGCACGTGCTCCGCTGGTGGCACGTGCACCTGCCGGTGGCTACGGGCGGGTGACCCGGACCCCGACGGCCGGCACCGCGGCGACGTCGTCGGGCAGCGGAGCGGCGGGCGGCGCCGCCGAGAGGTCCGCCACCGCGTGCTCGACGGCCGGCTGGGGGCGCCCGTAGAGGTAGCCCTGGGCGTAGCGCACGCCCAGGGCGCGCAGCGTGATCGCCTGCTGCTCGGTCTCGACGCCCTCGGCGAGCAGCTCGATCCCCAGCGCGTCGGTCATCGCCACGAGGCCGCCGACGATGGAGCCGCGGAAGGCGGGGATGCTGCACCGGGCCTCGCCGTCGCCGTCGCTGCCGCCGACGATCTCGTCGAGGGTCACGGTGACGGTGCGGTCGATCTTCAGCACCCGCACCGGGAAGCGCCGCAGGTAGTCCATGGAGGTGTAGCCCGTGCCGTAGTCGTCGAGGTGGATCCGCACGCCGGCGGTGTCGAGCTCGAGCAGGCGCTCCGCGATCGCCGCGTCGTCGGGCAGGGCCTCGTGCTCGGTGATCTCCAGGTGCAGCAGGGAGGCCGGCACCCCGGCGTCGACGAGCAGCGTCAGCACCAGCTCGACGAGGTCGGCGCGCATCAGCGAGTCGCGGGTGAGGTTCACGCTGATCGGCGCCACCGTGCGGCCCTGCGAGCGCCAGCGGGCGACCTGGTCGACCACCTCGCGCAGCACCGCCTCGTCGAGCGCCGCGTCGAGCCCGGAGGCGCTGACCAGCTCGAGGAAGGCCCCGGGAGCGAGCATCCCGAGCCGGGGGTGGCGCCAGCGCACCAGCGCCTCCGCGCCGATGACGTCCTGGCTGACCAGGTCCACGAGCACCTGGTAGTGCACCTCCAGGTAGCCGACGGCCGCGTCCGGCCCGCCCAGGAGCAGGCGCAGCTCGTTGCTCAGGGTGAACCGGTGGGTGACGTCCTCGCGCATGGACGGCTGGTACGTCACCGCCTGGTCCCGGCCTGCGGCCTTCGCGGCGTACATCGCCACGTCGGCGTGGGTGAGCAGCTCGGACAGGGCGCCGCCGGGCACGTCGCCCACCCCGCCCGAGGTCTCGGCCACGGCGTGGTCGGTGGCGTGCTCGGGCAGCGCCACGCCGACGCTGGCGCGCACCCGCAGCTGGAGGCCGGCCGCGCTCACCGGTGAGCGCAGCGCGTCGACGACGTCGCGGGCGAGCTGCTCGGCGCGCGCGGCGGGGACGAGCAGCGCGAACTCGTCACCGCCGAGGCGCCCGACGAGCGCTCCCTCACCGGCGGTGGCACGCAGGCGGTCGCGGACGGCGAGCAGGGCGAGGTCGCCGACGTCGTGGCCGTGGGTGTCGTTGACGCTCTTGAAGTCGTCGACGTCGACGAGCACGAGGCCGCGCCCGCGGTCGGCCGCCCTCGCGTGGGCGATCTCGAGCCCGTGGCGGTTGGGCAGGCCCGTCAGGGCGTCGTGGGCGGCCATCATCTCCGTCGAGCGCAGCGCGGTGGCGGCGCGCACGAGGCACAGCGCGCTGATCACCGCGCCCGCGGTGACGAGCAGGGCGTCGGGCAGCCCGCGCACCGACGCCAGCGACGCGACGGCCCACAGGGCCGGCGGCACGGCGAGGAGCGGCAGCAGGCGCACGAGCGCGCTCGACGGGGTGCGGCGCAGCGTGAGCTGTGCGGCGTCGAAGACGTCGACCATGCTCGGCGTCAGGGCGGACGCGGCGAAGAGCGGCCCGACAGCGAGGGCGACGACCTGCAGGGGGTCACCGGCTGGCGCCATCCGGTGGCCGGTGAGCGCCGTGGCCAGGTCCGCCGCCAGGAACAGGCACGCGCCGGTGATCCCCAGCGTCACCGCCGGCACCACCCGCGCCCGGGAGACCGCGTAGACGACCACGACGACGAGCAGCGCGACGTCGACGCTGGGGGTCGTCACCGCGGTGAGCGCGTGGGTGCCCCGGTCGCTGGCGACCATCACCAGCTGGGCGCCGACCAGACCGAGGGTCACGACGATGATCGCGGCGTCCACCAGCGGCGGCTTCCTCCACCGGGTCCGCGAGGGGGCGAAGGCGAGGTGGACGCCCACCACCGCGCCTCCCAGCTGGGCGGTCGCCATCGCCGCGACCGCCAGCACGCCGGCGCTCCCGGGCCCGCCGGCGGTGACCGGCGCCAGCACCGCCAGCCCCCACAGCGCGAACATCGCGGCGAGGACCAGCCACGGCCAGCGCGGCCGGGGTCGGAGCCGGCGCGCCGCGACCACGATCAGCGCTGCGCTGGCGAACGCGGTGGCCACGAGCAGCGGGTGTCGCCACGCGGGGACCTGGGACGCGGCGACGACGACGGCCGTGCCGGCCACGAGGACGGCGGACGCCGCCGGTGAGGCCCGCCGGTCGACGCCGCCGGGGCCGCTGCTCCGGTGGCTGGCTGGCTCCATGCCCCTCGATCGTCAACGGTCGGCGATCCCTTGAGCCGATCGCCGCCCACGTCATCCGATCACCAGCACCGGCTCGGTCAGGGCGCCGGCCAGAGCAGCTCGCCGTCCTCGTCGTGGAGGGCGGGCACGATCGAGGGGTCGACCAGCGCGCCGACGTCTGGGAGGGCGTCCAGCGCCCCCTCGTCGACGAGGGCGCGCCCCTCCGCGGCCACCTCCTCGGTCGTGAGGGCCCCCACGGGCGACCCCGGCGGGGTGGAACCGGTGACGAGCTCGTGCTCGGTGGTCCAGATCTCGACGTTGTGGTCGACGTCGTAACCGGCGCCGGCGCGCTCCGCGGCGATCTCGACGCACTCGCGGGCCTGCTGCTCGCAGGTGTCGATCGCGTGGAGGGCCGCGCGCAGGAAGTCCTCCACGGCGGTGGGGTGCTCGGCGGCGAATCCCGGGTTGACGATGGTGGTGCCGAAGCTGCCGGGGATCCCGTAGTCCTGCGGGTCCCACGTCGTGACCTCCGTGCCGGCCGCGCGCAGGGTGTTCGGCTCGTTGGAGCGGTACCCCGTCAGCGCGTCCACCTGGCCCCGCGGCAGGACCGAGGGGTCGAAGCCGACGGTGACCTGGCGGACGCTGCCCAGGTCCACCCCCGCGGCGGTGAGCATGCCGCTGATCGGCGGCGGCAGCTGGCCCTTGTGGCCCAGGGTGGTGCCCTCGAGCTGGGTGAGGTCGGTGACGTCGGGCAGGGTCATGAGCGTGGCGATCGGCACGTGACCCAGGGTGGCGACGCCGGTGACGTCGATGCCGTTGTCGGCAGCCCTCAGCAGGTCCGCCTGGCCGCCCACGTCGGCGATCTGGGCGGTGCCGGCGGCGACCAGCTGGGCATTGGCGGACGCGTCGCCCGTGCCGGGCTGGACGGTGACGTCGAGGCAGACGGCGTCGAAGTACCCCAGCCCGTCGGCGGCCACGACGTCGAGGATCGACGCGGAGGCCTGGAGCTGGTAGCCGGTGATGCTCGTGATCGGCCCGGCCGCCTCGTTGGCGGCGCACCGCTCCGGCGAGACGGCGCTGCCACGGCCATCCGTGGGCTCGTCCGCGGTCCCCGACGACGGCGAGGGCTGCGAGGTGTCCGGCGTCTGCGGCGCGGCGTCGCCGGCGTCACCGCACGAGGCCAGCGCGAGGACCCCTGCGGCGCACGCTGCGAGCAGGGTGGCGCGGGCACGACGCGGCGCGGAACGGGTGAGGGCCACGGGGTCTCCAGGGGACGAGAGAGGATCGCGCCCCGCTCGCCGGCGGCGCGCAGGGTCACCGGCGGGGGCGGCTCGGGAGCCTCGAACCCTGCCAGACCAGCACGCGGCGCTCGAGGGCCACCGCCGCGCCGAGCAGGGCCAGGCCCAGGAGGGCGAGGCACACCACCGCGGCGTAGACCTGGGGCAGCGCCGCGTTGGACGAGGCGATGGAGATGACCGTCCCCAGCCCCCGGGCGGAGCCTGCCGCGACCAGCTCGGCGACCACGGCGCCGACGAGGGAGAGCGGGAAGACCACCCGCAGGGCTGCGGTGACGTAGGGCAGCGACGCGGGCAGGCGCAGCCACCAGAGCACCTCCCACCGGCTCGCGCGCACGCTCGCCAGCACCGCCAGGGTGTCCGCCGGCGCCGAACGCAGGCCGGCTGCGGTGCCCACGAGCACGGGGAAGAAGGTGATGAGCGCGGTGACGACGATCTTCGGAGCGGGCCCGAAGCCTAGCGCCACCACCAGCGCCGGGGCGATGGCCACCACCGGCGTGACGTTGGCGACGACGGCCAGCGGCAGCACCGCGCGGCGCACCGCGGGCGCCTCGCTGACCACGACGGCGGTGAGCAGCCCCGCGGTCACGCCGACGACGAGGCCGGCGAGCGCCTCGCCGGCGGTGGTCCCGGCGGCGATGGCGTAGCCGCGCGGGTCCTCGAGCAGCGCTGCCGCGACGGCCGGCAGCGGGGGCAGCAGGTAGGGGTCACGGACGGCGACGACCTGCCACGCGCCGGCGACGACGAGGGCGGCGACCAGCGGCGGGAGCCACCGGCCCACGGACGGGTGCCGACCTCCCGCCGCGGGTGCTCCGGTGCCCGCGCCGCTCACGCGCTGGCGAGCAGGGCGGCCCGCACCCGGTCCTCGGCGACGGCCCGGCCTGCGCCCGCCGCCGTGCCCGCTCCCGCGACCACCTCGACCACCTCGACCGCCTCGACGACGTGCGCCGGGCCGGGGCTGAGCACCAGCACGGTGTCGGCGAGCGCCACCGCCTCGCGCAGGGAGTGGGTCACGAGCACCACGGTCGTGCGCCAGCGCCGCCACAGGGCCCCGAGGTCGCGCTGCAGCTGCTCGCGGGTGAGCTCGTCGACCGCGGAGAACGGCTCGTCGAGGAGCAGCAGCTCCGGGGCGAGGGCGAAGGCGCGGGCCACCGCCACGCGCTGGCGCATCCCCCCGGACAGCTCGTGGGGGCGGGCGGCGGAGACGTCGGCGAGGCCGACGGCGGCCAGCAGCTCACCGGGGTCGGGGCGCTGAGGGGCGCCGGCCGAGGCCCGCGCGCGCTCCCCGGTCCGGTTGACGCGCAGCGGCAGGGCCACGTTGGCGGCGACGCTGAGCCACGGCAGCAGCGCCGGGTCCTGGGGCACCACGCCGATGACCTTGCGGGCCGCCGCCTGCGCCGGGCTCTGGCCGAAGACGTCGACGTGCCCGGCGTCAGGGGTCTCGAGCCCGGCGAGCAGGCGCAGGAGCGTCGTCTTCCCGCAGCCGCTGGGGCCCACGAGGGCGGTGAAGCCGCCGCGGCGCACGCGCAGGTCCACGCCGTCCAGCGTCCGGCGACCCCCGCGCACCCGGACGAGACCGGCGGCGGTGACGCTGTGCGCGTCACCGCCGCCGGGGGCGCCGCCGGACGGGCGGCTCACGACCTCACGCGAGGCGGGCGGCGAGGTTCTCGTCGAGCGAGGCGAGGAACTCCTCGGTGCTCTGGTACCCCTGGTCGCCGCCGACGAGCAGGGCGAGGTCCTTGGTCATCTTCCCGGACTCCACGGTGGAGATGACCACCTCCTCCAGCGCCTTCGCGAAACCGGTGACCTCGGGCGTGGTGTCGAGGAGGCCGCGGTGCTTCAGCCCGCCGGTCCACGCGTAGATGGACGCGATGGGGTTCGTGGACGTCGGCTTGCCGGCCTGGTGCTGGCGGAAGTGGCGGGTGACCGTGCCGTGGGCGGCCTCGGCCTCGACGATGCCGCCGTCGGGAGTGGTGAGGACCGAGGTCATCAGCCCGAGGGAGCCGAAGCCCTGCGCGACGGTGTCGGACTGGACGTCGCCGTCGTAGTTCTTCGTCGCCCACACGTAGCCGCCCTCCCACTTCAGCGACGCCGCGACCATGTCGTCGATGAGGCGGTGCTCGTAGGTCAGCCCGGCGGCCTCGAAGTCGGCCTTGAACTCCGACTCGAAGATCTCCTCGAAGATGTCCTTGAAGCGGCCGTCGTAGGCCTTGAGGATGGTGTTCTTCGTCGACAGGTACACCGGGTAGCTCCGCGACAGCCCGTAGTTCAACGAAGCCCGGGCGAAGTCGCGGATCGAGGAGTCGAGGTTGTACATCGACAGCGAGACGCCGGGGCCGGGGGCCTTGAAGACCTCGTGCTCGATGGGCTGGGAGCCGTCCTCGGGGGTGAACGTCACCGTGAGGGTGCCGGCGGAGGGGAACGTGAAGTCGGTGGCGCGGTACTGGTCGCCGAACGCGTGGCGCCCGACGATGATCGGCTTCGTCCAGCC
>JARIBR010000055.1 GCA_029258695.1 Quadrisphaera sp. | reverse complement strand
AGGGGGCGCTGCAGGGCGCGGACTGGGACGCTCGGGACCTGCTGGTGCTGGGGTCGAGCAGGCGCGGCCCGGCCGCGAGGGTGTTCGTCGGCTCCACGGCCGTCAAGATCCTGCGGCACACCCCGGTTCCCGCCCTGGTGGTGCCCTCGGGCAGCTTCCACTGGGGCGACTAGGGCGGGTCCTCCACCCAGCGTCACCGAGGCGACGCGGCTCCGTCCCGGCGTGCTCCGGTCGACGACCGGGCCGTCACCCCGGGAGGTCGAGCACCAGGGCCACGACGTCGCGCACGTGAGAGAGGACCGCTAGCCCGACGTTCCCGTCCTCGTGCGCCAGCCGTCCCACCGACGCCGGGCGAGCAGCGGCCCGGGCGGGGTGTCGTGATGAGGGCGCAGGTTCTGCGTCACGAGAACCGCCGCGACGGCCACCCGGACCACCGAGGACGCCCCGAGGATCAGCCGAAGGCCGCCGCCAGGGCGAAGACCGCCAGGGAGAGCACGAAGCCCACCACCGACTGCAGGGCCTGCTGCACCGTCCACGTGCGCAGGGTGGTCTTGACGTCCATGCCCATGAGACGCCCCACCAGCCAGAACCCGGAGTCGTTGACGTGCCCGGCGAACACCGACCCGGCGGCGGTCGCCAGGGTGATGGCGACGACCTCCACGGTGTTGAACCCGCCCGCAGCCACGGCGGGGCCCGCCAGGCCGGCGGCCGTGACCAGCGCGACGGTGGCCGAACCCTGGGCCAGGCGCAGCGCCACGGCGATGAGGTAGGCGGCCACGATGACGGGCAGCCCGAGGTCGCTCAGCTCGTCCGACAGCGCGTCGCCGATGCCCGAGGCGCGCAGCACCCCGCCGAACATCCCGCCGGCGCCGGTGATGAGGATGACCGAGCACACCGGGCCCAGCGAGGAGTCCACGACCTTCTCCAGGGCGCTGCCCTTCTCCCCGCGCCGGCCCCCGAGGACGACGAGGGCCACGAGCACGGTGATGAGCAGCGCCACGGGCGTCGAGCCGAGGGTGGACAGCAGCGGGTAGACCCCAGCGCTCTCGTCGAGCACGCCGAAGCCGTCGAGGAAGTCGATGCCGGTGTTCATGAAGATCAGCACCAGCGGGAGCAGGAGCATCGCGATGACGGTGCCGGTCGCCGGCGGGTTCGCCGGCTGGTCGTCGTCGGTGTCGCCGAACAGGTCCGGGACCGGCAGCACGACGGTGCGCCCGACGTGCTTGCCCCACAGGTACCCCGCGACGTACCAGAGCGGGAAGGCGATGACCAGGCCCACGATGAGCACCACGCCGAGGTTCGCGCCGTAGAACGTGGACGCGGCGACGGGCCCGGGGTGGGGCGGGACGAACACGTGCATCACCGAGAACGCGGCCGCGGCGGGCAGGCCGTACAGCAGCACGTTGCCGCCACCGAGGCGCCGCGCGACGGCGAAGATCACCGGCAGCATGACCACCAGGCCGGCGTCGAAGAAGATGGGGAAGCCGACGAGCAGCGAGGCCACGCCGAGGGCGAACGGGGCGTGCTTCTCCCCGAAGCGCTCCACGAGCCGCTCCGCCAGCGCCCTGGCACCGCCGGAGTGCTCGACGAGCTTGCCGAGCATCGCCCCGAGCCCGATGAGCAGGGCCACCGACGCGAGCGTGGAGCCGAAGCCGTCGGTGAGCACCTCGACGATGGCGCCCGGTGGGATCCCCGTGGCGAACGCGGTGACCAGCGAGACGAGGATCAGCACGAGGAAGGCGTGCAACCGGAACGCGATGACGAGCACGAGGATCAGGGCGACCGCGCCGGCGGCGATGCCGAGCAGCGGTCCGACGCCGAGCGTCTGGTTGAAGCCTTCCAGCATGATCTCTCCTTCGAGACGGGCGGAGCTCATGATCTCAACAGACGCCCAGAGCCCTCCGGCGGGGTCGTCACCGGTCGTGGAGGTCCGCCGACGGGCGCCCTGATCATCGCCGGGGTATCGTCGAGGGCTGCTCTGGTCGGGGTCTGTCCGGCCTCCCGCCCCGCCTGGAGCCCTCGTGACCGCTGACGCGGACCGTCCACCCCCTGCTGCCGCGACGCCCCTGCTCGTGCTCGAGGGCGTCACCAAGACCTTCTTCGCCACCCGCGCCGCGGACGACGTCTCCTTCACCGTCGAGCGCGGGGAGATCGTCTCCCTCCTCGGGGAGAACGGCGCCGGGAAGTCGACGATCATCAAGGTACTCGCCGGCGTCCACCACGCCGACGCCGGGCGCATCCTGCTCGGCGGCGAGGACCTCGAGCGCCCGGGCGTGCGCTCGCGCATCTCCTTCGTCCACCAGGACCTCGGCCTGGTGGGCTGGATGACCGTCGCCGAGAACATCGCCCAGGTCCTCGGCTACCCGCGCCGGTTCGGGCTGATCCACGCCGCGGGCGTCGAGGCGCAGGCCCTCCGGGCCCTGGAGTCCGTCGGCGGCGGCATCGACGTCCACGCCCGCGTCCAGGACCTCTCGCGCACCCAGCGCAGCCTGCTGGCGATCGCCCGCGCCCTGGTGACCGAGCCGGACCTCCTCGTGCTCGACGAGCCCACCGCCTCGCTGCCCGCGGCCGACGTCGAGCGCCTGTTCACGGTGCTGCGCGGGCTGCGGAGCACCGGGGTCGGCATGGTCTACGTCTCCCACCGCCTCGAGGAGGTCTACGAGATCTCCTCTCGCACCGTCGTGATGCGCAACGGCGCGGTGGTGGCGCAGCGCGACGTCGAGGGCCTGCCCGGCCCCGAGCTGGTCGAGCTCATCGTCGGCCACGAGTCGCTCACCCCCACCTTCGACGCCCCCGGCGAGCGGGAGCGCCTCGTGCTCCGCGGGCTGCGGGCGGGCGGCGCGGGGCCCGTGGACCTGTCCGTGCGCGCCGGGGAGGTCCTCGCGCTGTCCGGGCTGCGCGGCGCCGGGCAGGACGCCGTGGGCCGGGCGATCGCCGGTGATGCGCCCTCGCGCGGCGTCATGGAGGTGGACGGCGCGCCGTTCTCCCCGGCCAGCCCCGCCGAGGCGGTGGCCCGCGGCATCGGGTTCGCCACCTCGAACCGGGAGAGCGAGTCGGTGGCGAGCGGGCTGAGCGTGCGCGAGAACCTCTTCCTCAACCCGTCGGTGTGGGGCCGACGGGCCCTCACCCCGTACCGGGTCGGCGCGGAGCGGGTGGGCGCGGCCGAGCAGATCGCGGCCTTCGGCGTGCGGCCGGCAGACCCGGAGCTGGCGCTGGACACCTTCTCCGGCGGCAACCAGCAGAAGGTGGTGCTCGCCCGGTGGATCGGCGTCGGGCGCGCCGTCCTGGTGCTCGAGGAGCCCACGATGGGCGTGGACGTGGGCGCGAAGTCCGAGATCTACGCGCTGCTGCGGGACGCGGCGCGCACCGGCGTCGCGACGGTGGTGATCTCCACGGACATGGAGGAGGTCACCAAGATCGCCCACCGCGCGCTGGTGTTCTCCCGCGGGCAGGTCGTCACCGAGCTCGCCCGCGACGCGCTGTCCGTCGCCGCCCTGGTCGCCGCGGCGTCGGGGCTGTCCGCCCGCGAGGAAGCAGCCGCCGCGTGAGCACCTCGACGTCGCTGCAGTCCACCGCCCTCGAGCCCCCGCGCGGAGCGCCGTGGTACCGCAGGCTCTTCACGGTCTACGGCATGGTCGTCCTCACCGTCGCCCTGCTCGTCCTCTTCGCGGCCCTGCGCCCGCACACCTTCGCGACGCTGCTGAACTTCCAGCTGCTCGCCGCCAGCCAGTCGGTGCTGCTCATCCTCGCCTTCGCGGTCACCGTGCCGATGGTGGCGGGCAAGATCGACCTCTCGATCGGCTACGGCCTCGGGCTGTGGCAGGTGATGGCGCTGTCCTTCCAGCTCATGGGGATGGACTACCGCCTCTCGATCCTGCTGTGCCTGCTCGGCGGCGCCGTCATCGGCCTGGCGAACGCCCTGCTCGTGGAGCTGGCGCAGGTCGACGCGTTCATCGCGACGCTGGCCACCGGCCAGGTCATCTACGCGATCACGTTCTGGCACACCGGCGGTCGCCAGGTCACCGACGCCGCCGGGGAGCGCGCCGCGGCCTTCGACGGCCTCTCCCGCTGGGCGCTGGGCCCCGTGCCCGGCCCGTTCATCATCGCCCTGGCGGTGGGCGTGGCGCTGTACGTGGTGCTCGAGCACCTGCCCGTCGGCCGCTACCTCTACGCCGTCGGTGCCAACGCCCGCGCCGCCGAGCTCACCGGGGTGCCGCGCCGGAAGTACGTCATCGGCGCGATGGTCACGTCCGGGGTGCTCACCGCGCTCGCCGGGGTGATCGTGGCCTCGCGCGCCGCCGGCGTGGCGCAGGCCAACGTCGGCCCGGAGTACCTGCTGCCGGCCCTGACCGCCGCCTTCCTCGGGTCGACGACCATCCGGCCCGGCCGGGTCAACGCCGCCGGCACGCTGCTGGGCGTCGCCGTCGCGACCATCGGCATCTCCGGGCTGCAGCAGCTGCTCCCGGGGCGCTTCTACCTCGAGCCGCTGTTCAACGGGCTGACCCTCGTCGCGGCCATCACCATCGCCTCGCTCGCCAGCCGGCGGCGCACCGCCCGCGCCGACGCAACGCCCCGCCGCGCCACGGGCGCCGACCAGCCGGGCCAGCCGGCGCCACCCGACACCTCGCCACCGTCCTCGGCGACCGCCGACCCGCCCGCCACCACCCCCGGGAGCCAGCCGTGACCGCCGAGAACCCTCTGATCGCCCGCCGCACCCTCCTCGCCGCGGGGCTGGCCGTGCCCGCGACCCTCGCCCTCGCGTCCTGCGCGTCGGGCAGCGTCGCCGACCAGGCCGGCGCCTCGTCGTCCTCGGGCGGCGAGGGCACCGCCCCCGGCACGACGGAGGGCTTCGACGCGATCCTCCCCGAGGGCGACCCGGTGGCCTTCAGCAAGGACCTCGTGGCCACCTCGCTCGAGGCGAGGGAGGGGTTCGTCCCGCCGTCGAGCGGGCCGAGCGCCCAGCAGGCGGGCGCCACCATCGCCTTCGTCGGCAGCGACCTGTCCAACGGCGGCGTCAACGCCACCGCCGCCGCCGTGCGCGAAGCCGCCGCGGTGATCGGCTGGGGCGTTGACGTCTTCGACGGCCAGGCCAACCCCCAGGGGATCACCGACGCCATGGACCAGGCCGTCACCTCCGGCCCCGCGGCGATCATCCTCGGCGGCCCGGACCCCACGGAGCAGGCACCGGCGATCGCGACCGCCACCGACGCCGGCCTGCCGGTGATCGGCTGGCACGCCGGCGTGCTGACCGCACCGGGGAACGGCCTGTTCACCAACGTCACCACCGATCCGCTGAAGGTCTCGCAGCTCGCCGCCGCCTACGCCGTGGCCGACTCCGACGGCACGGCGGGCGTCGCGATCTTCACCGACGGCCAGTACGCCATCGCCGTGCAGAAGGCCCGGGCGATGGAGGCCTACGTCCAGGCGGTGCCGGGCTGCACGGTCCTCGCCTTCGAGGACTCGCCGATCGTCAGCGCCGACCAGCGGATGCCCGGCCTGGTCTCGAACCTGCTGCAGCGCCACGGCGAGGACCTGGGGTACCTCCTGGCCATCAACGGCAACTACTTCAGCGGAGCGGCCACGGCGCTGCGGGACGCCGGGCGCAGCCCGGACGGACCGCCGAAGAACGTCGCGGCCGGCGACGGGGACGCCGCGGAGTTCCAGCGGATCCGCAACGACGACTACCAGAGCGCCACCGTCGCCGAGCCCATCACCCTCCAGGGATGGCAGCTCGTCGACGAGGTCAACCGAGCCCTGGCCGGCGAGGAGCCCTCCGGGTTCGTGGCTCCGCCGGGCCTGGTCACCCGGGCCAACGTGCCCGACGGCGACGTCTTCGACCCCGACAGCGACTACCGCGAGGTCTACACGGCGGTCTGGGACGGGTGAGCCGCTGATCGACTGGTCCGGGTGAGCGCCCGCTCCTACCGTTGCGGAGTCAGCCGCTCAGGCTGGCGGAACCAGAGGAGACGGCCATGGCCGGCAGCGACATCGGCAGCGACACCATCAAGGTCCGCAGGGTCAGCTCGTGGCGGGCCAACTGGTCCGCGTCGGGCAACGGGGAGCCGGGGACGAACATCTTCCAGCTGATCCTCGACGACGGCGCCGCGGAAGCCGTGCTCGCGGTCACCGTCGATGACGCCGACAACCTCTTCGACTGGCTCTCCGCCTCGGACGACGTGCATTACGACATGGAGCGCGAGGTCCTCATGTTCGGGCCGCACGACATCGGCTGACCCCGGCGTCGCCGCGCGGGCCGAGCCACGACGGCCGGGCCGCCCGTCGTCCGTGGCGAGCCTGCGCCTCGCCCGCGGCGCTGGCTGGCCACGGACGGGACCGGTTCCCCACCCGCGCTGTCCGCAGGCTTCGCTGAGGCATGATGCAGGCCGCCGCGCCGCTCGGGTGGCGGGCTCGACGAGGGGGGGCGCCATGGCCGGACCGGTGCGCGCCGCCACGCTCGACGCCCTCGCGCTGACCTGGGTGCTCGTGTGGCTCGTGGCCGCCGTCGCCCTGGGCTCCGCGACGTGGGGGCTGGGCTCGATCACCGACGGGGCGCGTTCGGCCGCCTCGGCCGCGGACCAGGCCGGCCGCGCGCTCGAGGACCTCGGCGACGTCCCGCTGGTCCCCGACGCGACCGGTGAGCTGGGTGCCTCGATCCGCGAGCAGGGGCGCTCCATCGACGAGCAGGCCCTCTCCGCCCGCTCGAGCATCCACCGGGTGGCCGTCGGGCTCGCCGTCGCGGTCTTCGCCGCGGCCACCGCACCGGTGTGGCTGGTGCACCTGCCGCTGCGCGCCCGGCGCCGGCGCACGGTCGACGGTGTCCTGGCGCGCCTCGACGGTGGTGCCGGACGCCGCGGGGACGTCGCGCCCGGCGCCGACCCCGACGCCGACCCGGACCCCGACGCCGACCGCAGGGCCATGGCCGCCTACCTCGCCCACCGGGCCGTCGCGACGATGCCCCCGCCCCGCCTGCTCGCCCTGAGCGCCGACCCCGCCGGGGACCTCGCCGCCGGTCGCCACGACGCGCTGGCCCGCGCGGAGCTGCGGCGCCTCGGCATCGACCCGCGCCGCCTCGACGGTCCGCGCCGCCTCGACGGTCCGCGCAGCCCCGACGGCGACGCGCAGCAGCGACGGCTCACCGACGACGACGCCCGCCCCGGGGGGAGCTGGTGAGCCTGTTCCGCCGCGGGCCCCGCACGCGCCGCCCACCCCTGCCCGGCGGCCGGTGGGCGCACGTCTACGCGCGCCTCGTCGTCGCGCTGCGATGGCCCATCATCGTGGCCTGGATCGCCGCCGCCTACCTCGTCATCACGGTGGCCCCGCCGGACGCACCCAGCGGCAGCGACCTCGACGGCTTCGTCTCCGGGGCGAACAGCTCCGTCGAGGTCGAGCAGGCCTCCGCGCAGGCGTTCGGCTTCCCCCTCATCGCCCGCACCGCCATCGTCCAGCACGACCCGGACGGGCTCGACGTCTACGCCCAGACCGAGGCGGTGCTGCGCGCCGTCGCGCTCTCGCAGCAGCAGTACCCGGACGTCGGGCCGATCCTCGGGGCCATCCCGGTCACCAACACCCTGGGCATCTTCCCCGGCTCCACCGCCGAGGGGACGACGGCGGTGACGTACCTGCTCATGGACCCGTCGGTCTCGCTGACCCGGCAGACGCGGGCTGCGGAGGCCTTCGCGGAGCGCTACCTCACCGAGGCCTCCGACCACTACGTCGGCGTGACGGGGACGGTGCCGGCGCGCGTGGCCACCGGCAACCTCATCTCCGACGCCCTGCCCACCGTGGAGATCGCCACGCTGGCCGCGATCCTGCTCATCGTCGGGTTCGTCTTCCGGGCCGTCGCGGCCCCCGCGATCGCGCTCGGCACCTCCGGCCTGGCCTTCCTCGTCGCGACCCGCCTCGCCGACCACGGGCAGGCCGCCTTCGACATCCCCATCCCCCGCGAGCTCGAGCCGCTGCTCCTGGCCCTGGTGCTCGGGGTGGTCACGGACTACGTGATCTTCTTCGTCTCCGGCATGCGCGCCGAGCTGCGCGCCGGGTTCGACGCCAAGGAGGCCGCGCGACGCTCCGCCGCGAGCTACGGCCCGATCGTCGCCGTCGCCGGCATCACCGTGGCCGCGGGCACCGCCTCGCTGCTGGTCGCGCGCTTCGCCTTCTTCGCCACGTTCGGACCGGCCCTGGCGCTGGCCGTGCTCGTCTCCCTCGTGGTCTCCGTCACCCTCGTCCCCGCGATCCTCGCGGTGCTCGGGCGCGCGACCTTCTGGCCCACCGCGCCGCGCCCGGCCGCGGACGTCCCACCCCGCGTCGACACCGCCGGCGCGGCCCGCTCCGCGAGGATCCGCGGGCAGCTGGCCACGGTGCCCGCCGAGCTGGGCCCCTCGCACCGCCAGCACCGGGGGATCACCTTCCTCACCCGCAAGCCGGTGGCCGCCCTCGTGGCCCTGCTCGCGCTGGCTGCGCTGGCGTTCGCCGCCCTCCCCGTGGCACAGATGCGCCTGGGCCTCAGCTACGTGCCGTCGCTGCCCGGTTCGTCGTCGGCCTCCGTCGCCGCGGACGCCGCGACCGAGGGGTTCGCCGAGGGCATCCTCTCCCCCACCGTGCTCCTGCTGAGCGGCGACGGCGTGACGGCCCAGCGCGAGGAGCTCATGGCTCTCGACCGGCTCGTCACCGACGTGCCCGGGGTCGCCGGGGTGCTGGGGCCCGGTGACCTCCCCGAGCGCATCGAGGGGCAGGCCGTCCTGGCGCCCGACGGGGACGCCGCGCGCTTCCTCGTCATCTTCGAGGACGAGCCGCTCGGCGGGCTCGGCGTCGAGACCTACCAGCTGCTCCAGGACCAGCTGCCCGGCCTCCTCGTCGAGAGCGGCCTGAGCGGGGTGGGTTGGGGTCTCGGCGGGGACACCGGGCTGGCCAGCGCCCTGGTCACCGCGACGGAGGCGGACATCGGGAGGATCGCCCTCGCGGCGCTCGCGGTGAACTTCCTCATCCTCGTCATCTTCCTGCGTGCGCTCGTGGCGCCGGTGTACCTCCTGGCGTGCACCACGCTGGCGCTCGCGGCGTCCCTCGGCCTCCTGGTCTCCCTCTTCCAGGGGGTGCTGGGGCACGACGGCGTCACCTTCTACGTGCCGTTCGCCGCGGCGGCCCTGCTGCTCAGCCTCGGGAGCGACTACACGGTCTTCGGTGTGGGCCACGTGTGGTCCGTCGCCCGGAGGAAGCCCCTGCGCGAGGCCATCATCGAGGCCGTCCCGCAGACGTCGAAGGCCATCACCGCGGCCGGCGTGACCCTCGCTGCGAGCTTCGGCATGCTCGCCCTGGTCCCCCTGCGGCCCTTCGCGGAGCTGGCGTTCGTCCTGGGGGTCGGCATCCTCCTCGACGCGGTCGTGGTCCGCTCCGTCCTGATCCCCACCCTGCTGAGCCTCGTCGGTCCCGTCAGCGGGTGGCCGGGGCACGCCCTGAGCCGGCGCGCCCGCGGGGCGCCGTCGCGCGTCGACGCCAGGCCCGTCCCCGTGGGGGCGGTGGGCTTCGGCACGTCGGGCTCCACCCGAGGTGACCAGGTCGAGGCCCCGACCGACGCGCCGTCGACGCGGCGGAGCACCGCTGACACCCCTCCCGGAGGCACCCGTGGCACGACGTAGCTGGGCACGACCGAAGGGGCAGGGCCGCGTCGACTCCCCGCGGTTCGGCCTGACGGAGAAGCGCCAGCGCGCCGGGGGCGACCCGGTGACGGGCGGTGCCGAGCCCGCGCGCACGGCGGGGTCGTCGGCGGCCTACCAGCCCCCGTCGGCCGGCGACGGCGCGCAGGAGCCGCGCACGCCCCACCGCCGGCGCGTCGTGCCGACGCTGACCTTCGTGCTCGGCCTG
>JARIBR010000049.1 GCA_029258695.1 Quadrisphaera sp. | reverse complement strand
AGCGCGAGACGTTCGCGCCGATCCTCTACGTGATGACCTACTCCGACCTCGACGAGGCCATCGCCCTGCACAACGACGTCCCGCAGGGCCTGTCCTCGGCGATCTTCACGCTCGACCAGCGCGAGGCCGAGCGGTTCATGGCCGGTGAGGGCTCGGACTGCGGGATCGTCAACGTCAACATCGGCACGTCGGGCGCGGAGATCGGCGGGGCGTTCGGCGGCGAGAAAGCCACCGGGGGCGGGCGCGAGTCCGGCTCGGACTCCTGGCGCGCCTACATGCGCCGGGCCACCAACACGGTGAACTACTCCACCGAGCTGCCGCTGGCGCAGGGCGTGGACTTCGCCTGAGCGCGGGGGCGCCCGCGGCGGGCGGGCGCCCTGCCTGACCGGCGACCGGCGACCGGCGGCGACACGAATCCTGCATCGTCCCGCCGACACGCCGCTCCGGGCGCTCTCCCGGCGGCGTGTCGGGCGAGGGTGCAGGATTCGCGTCCGTCCTCCAGCCGAGCCAGCCCGTCAGCCCGTCAGCCCGTCAGCCCGTCAGCCCGTCAGCCGAAGACCACCAGGCCGAGGCGCGCCATGGCCTCGCGCACCGAGGCGTCCTGCTGCGCGGCGTAGAGGTCCATCGGGTCCGCCACCTCGACCCCGACCACGGTCGACAGCCGCTCCAGGTCGTACTCCGCGCCGGACTGCTCGTCGTCGCGCGAGCCGTCGTCGTCGAGGTTGGAGGCGAAGATCCCCGCGGCCGAGCGCGGCAGGAAGTCCTCGTAGACGATCGGCTCGGCGACGAGCACCCCGGCGGCGACCATGCGCGCGAGGTCGTCGGGCCCCGGCACGTCCTCCCACGTCGGCAGCGGAGCCTCGCTGGCGTCGACGCCGTCGGCCACCCGGTAGGTGAAGAACGCCAGCCCGCGCTGGGCCAGGCCCGCCTCGGTGGTGGGCAGGTGCTCGCGCCACACCTCCTTCGAGACCTCGACCCGGGTGCGCGCGTCGCCCCCGGCGACCGCCTCGTCGACCTGGGCGACCATCACGTCGTACAGCTCGCGCCCGGCCGGGGTGAGCGCGATGCCTCGCTGCTCCACCTCGCCGAAGCGCACCCGCAGGCTCCCCGGGGCCACCGTCCCGTCGTCGTGACGGAAGACCCGCTCCTCCGCGAGCGCCTTGAACGAGGTCTGACGCAGCAGCACGTCGGGGCCCTCCCACGCCGGGGGGCCCTGCACCTCGTCGATCATCGCGATGCCGCGGGCCTCCATCCGCGCGTAGAGGTCGTCGATGTCGAGCACGCGCGGGGTGAGGTGGTTGACGTGCGTCGACGGCACCCCGCCGATGTCCGCGGCCACCGCGGAGATGGCGGCGAGGTGGTCGTACCAGGCCTTGTCGATCGGCTCGGTGGACAGCTCGAAGGCCGCCGTCGCCAACGTCAGCAGCTCGTCGGCCTCCTCGCTCGGCAGGGCGCCGGTGGCCGCGGCCCGGTCCGCGAGGTCGAGCAGGCGCGGGCCGAACAGCTCGCGGGCGGCGACGAAGTCCTCGAGGCGGGCCTGGGTGTCGGCGTCGAAGAAGCGCCGGTCCTCGGTGACGAGCATCGAGGTGAACACGCGGAAGGGGTTGCTCGCCAGCTCGGCCGGGTCGGTGGGCCGGAACGCCGTGGAGACGACGGGCACCGAGGTGGCGGAGGCGTCGCGCAGGTCGTAGAAGCCCACCGGGTGCATGCCGAAGCCGGCGAACACCCGGGCCACCTGGGACATCTCGCGCGCCGAGCCCACCCGGATGGCGCCGTGCCGCTCAGCGGTGACGCGCTCCAGGCTGCCGAGTCGCTCGGCGTCGCCGTGACGCTGCGTCCACGCGCTCGAGGCGGCACAGTCGGCGTTCACCTCGCGGGAGACCTCGACCAGCGTCGTGTACAGGGGGACCTCGCGCCCGTACATGGTGGCCAGGGCGACGGCGAACGCGCCGCGCAGCTCGGTCTGGGGGACGTGCGTGCTCGTCATGGCCTCATCCTCGTCGAGTCCTCGTCGATGTCGCAGCGGCGGCGACCTCTCGCCCCAGCGCCTCGACTCTTAGCATGGCGCACAGGCACCGTCTCGTCGGCGAGACGGTCGAGGGAGGCCCTGGTGAGCGAGAACGCCCTGACCATCGACGCGGACGCCGTGGCCCGCCTGCTCACGCACGACGCCGCGCGGGCCAGCCAGCGCGAGGCGTTCCTGGCCCTGCACCGCGGGAGCGGCACCTCGACGCCGAGGGCTGTGCTCCCGATCGGAGAGGGGTACTCCTTCAGCTACGCCGCCCGGCACGCGCCCGACGCCGGCGCCGTCGTCAAGCTCGGCTCGTTCGTGCCCGACAACCCCTCGCGCGGGCTGCCCGCGGTCTCCGCGACGGTGCTCGTGCTCGACCCCGTCGACGGCCGGCTGCGGGCGACGGTCGACGGGACGTCGCTGACCACGCTGCGCACCGCCGCCGCCAGCGCCGTGGCCGTCGAGGCGCTCGCGCCCCCCGGCGCGTCGACGGTGGCCGTGCTCGGCAGCGGCGTGCAGGGCCGGGCGCACGTCGAGGCGGTCCGCGAGGTCCTCGGCGTCACCGCGCTGCGGCTGTGGAGCCCGACGCGGCCGGTCCTCGAGGAGTGGGCGGAGCAGGTGCGCTCCGAGATGCCCGACACCGTCGTCACGACCGAGACGACGCCCGAGCAGGCTGTCGCGGGGGCTGACGTGGTGCTGTGCGCCACCGTCGCCCTCGAGCCGCTGTTCGCCCTCGACGACCTCACCGACCACGCCCTGGTGGTCAGCGTCGGGAGCGTGGCTCCGGACCGCCACGAGGTGCCGGCGGCGCTGGTGGACACCGCCCTCGTCGTCGTGGACTCCCCCGCGGACGCCCGGTCCACGTGCGGCCCGGTGGTCGCGGGCGTCGAGCGGGGGACGCTGGACGGTGACGCGCTCACCAGCCTCGGCGCCGTGCTCGACGGTGCAGCGCCGGGTCGCGGTGGCGGCGGCCGGGTGGTGTACCTCAGCCTGGGCGTCGGGCTGCAGGACGCCACGGCGGCCTGGGCGGTGCTGGACGCCGCGGAGCAGGACTGAGACGCGCCGGAGGCGTGGGACGCCGCCGAGCCGGCCCGAGGCGCGCCGGCGGGAGCGGACCGTGCCGTCCCACCGGGTGAACCGCCGCGGAGATGCCGCCCGTGGGCGAGGCAACCCGTTACCTTCAGTCCATCGGCGCTCACGCCGCGTCCATCACCTCATCGGAGAGGCACCATGAAGCGATCCCTGCGCACCACCGCCTGCGCCGCAGCGCTGGCCGCCGGCCTGCTCGCCACCACCGCGGTGCCGGCGAGCGCCGCCAGCATCGGCAGCTCCGAGGTGACCGCGAACTGGTACCAGGACTTCCTCGGGCGCACCCTCGCCGCCGCCCGCAACGACCCCGGGCACCTGTACTGGGCGGACCGGCTGGACGCGGGCGAGCCACGGGCCCAGGTCCTCGCCGACCTCACGCGGACCCCCGAGTACGCCGCGACGAGCGTCACCCTGGTCTACGCGGTGCTGCTCGACCGCGCCCCCGACCCGGGCGCGAGGTACTGGCTCGAGAACGTGCCGCGCGGGATGGCCGTGGAGTGGGTCGAGCAGAACGTGCTGGCGTCCCGGGAGTTCCGCGAGGGATCGTCCGCGGCGGGGTACGTCGACGACCTCTACGCGGTGGTCCTCGGGCGCGAGCCCCGTCCGGGCGAGACGCGGTACTGGACCGGCCGGCTGCAGGCCACCACGCCGCTCATCACGGTCCGTGAGATCTGGTACACCGACGAGGCGGCCGACCTGCGCACCCGCGCGAAGTACGAGCTGCTCCTCGGGCGCACCCCGAACGCGGGCGAGGTCGCCTATTGGCGCGGGGCCGAGAAGCAGTCGGACCTGGCGACGTCCATCGCGTTCGCCTCCTCCCCCGAGTACTTCCCCCTCAGCCGGGACGCCGCTGATGCCCGCGCCGTGGCGGAGGGCGCCACGCAGGAGCAGGCGACCGCCGAGCACTGATCCCGCCTGCGCCGCGCTGCGTCCCCTCCCCCACGCACCGCGCCCCGAGCACCGCACCCCACGCACCGCACTTCGTCGACGAAGTGTCGTGGTGGGGCGCTCTCGGGGCGCACTTCGTCGACGAAGTGTCGTGGTGGGGCGCTCTCGGGGCGCACTTGGTCGACGAAGTGCGGTGCTGAGCGGCGCGCCGGAGGTCGCGGTCGAGGGGGAGGGAGGTACGACGGGGAGGGAGGTACGACGGCGGGTCAGCTCACGACGGGCGGGTCAGCCCACGACGACGGCGGCGGTGGCGGCGGCCAGCGTCGCGCGCACGTTCCCCGCCTCCAGGGCGGCCAGGCCCTTGGCGGTCACCCCGCCCGGCGAGGTCACGGCGCGGCGCACGGCGAGGGTGTCGTGGTCGCGGGCCTCGAGGAGCGCCGCCGTCCCACCCATCGTGGCCGTGACCAGCGCGGACGCCTGCGCCGGAGGCAGCCCGTTCGCGATGCCGGAGTCCACGAGGGCCTCGACGAGCAGCGACCAGTACGCCGGCCCCACGCCGCACAGCGAGGCGGCTGCGACGAAGAGCCGCTCGGGCACCTCGACGACCTCCCCGAGACGGGAGAACCACTCCCTGACCTCGGCGACCAGGTCCGGGTCGACGTCGTCGTCCGGCTGGGCCATCACCATGGCGCCGCGGCGGATCTCCGCGAGCGTGGACGGCTCGATGCGCAGCACCGGGACGCCGCCGAACGCCTCGCGCACCGAGGCCACGCTCGTGCGCGCGAGCACCGACACGACCGCACGGGGGCGTACGTCACCGAGCGAGGCGGCGACCTCCTCGAGGTGGTAGGGCTTGGCCGCGAGCACCACGACGTCGGCCCGCTCGGCGACCTCGGCGTTGGTCGCCAGAGCCTCACCGCCCAGCTCGCGCGCCATGATGGCCGCGCGCCCGGACCCGCCGTCGCTGCAGAGGAAGCGCTCACCTCCGCCCGCCGCCATCGCGCGCGCCATGTTTCCCGAGCCCAGGTAGCCGATCAGCATGCCGGGCAGCGTAGGGGTCCAGCGCCGGCCACCCGTCCGTCCGCGAGGAGCAGCACCCTCACGGGCAACCTCGCGTCATGACGCTGGCGCGACGATCAGCGCGAGCGGGCGCTCTCGCGGACGACGCGCTGCACGCCGCCGGACTCCTGCGGGCTCGACATCAGCATCACCTGCTCGAAGCGTGAGAACGCGAGGAGCGCCGGCAGGGCCAGGAGGGGGAGCACCAGTGCGAGCCAGATCACGTCACCATCTTCGTCGGCGTCGCGAGATCCGTGAGCCCGAGACGGACAACGATACGGTGTTGTGACCGGAGTGACGGGTGAGATGTGAGCCAGTCCACCCTCTGTCGATCGACCGCAGCGACGCTCCGGTGGGACCATGGGACGTGAGCTCGCGCAGCACCAGCCCGTCCCGGCCTGACCTCCGGGACGCTGACGACTCACCGGGACGACCACCGTCGCCGCAGCCCCCGGCGCCCCCGAGCGGCTACGCCCGCGCCCGCGCGGCCCTGTCCGGTGTGCTCGCGGCAGCCCTGGCGCTGGCCGTGGCCACGCTGCTGGCTGCCGTGGTCAACCCCTCGTCCTCGCCGCTGCAGGCGGTCGGGTCCGCGTTCGTCGACGTCGTGCCGCAGTGGCTGAAGCAGGGCGTCATCGCGCTGTTCGGCACCGCGGACAAGACGGTGCTCTTCCTGTCCATGGGGGTCGTCGCGTTCCTGCTCGCCGCGCTGGCGGGCCTTGCCTCGCTGCGCGACCGGCGCCTGGGCACCGCCGTCGTCATCGTCCTCGGGCTCGTGACGGTGCTCGCCGCGGTCACCCGTGCATCGGGCGGGGCGGTCGCGGCGATCCCCTCCCTCGTGGGGTTCGGCGCGGGCGTCCTGGTGCTCCCACCGCTCGTCGACGCCGCCCGGCGCCCACCGCGGGCGACCGGCGACGCGCCAGGGGCCGCGCAGCCCGGCGGTGCCGCCGGGACCTCGCGCCGCTCGTTCGTCACGCTCGCCACCGCCACCGCGGTCGGCGCCGGGATCGCGGCCGTCGGCGCCCGGCTCATCACCGC
>JARIBR010000048.1 GCA_029258695.1 Quadrisphaera sp. | reverse complement strand
CTCGTGGCCTCCGGCGTGGTGGACCCCTCCACCGTGCTCACCCAGCGCTCCGACCTCTCGGTCAGCGCGCTCGAGGCGTACGAGACGTTCGACCGGCGCGAGGAGGGGTGGATCAAGACGGTGCTCGAGCCCGCCGGCTGAGGTCGCGGCACCACGGGCGCCGGGCCGCCGCGGCAGGAACCTCGCTGTGGCAGCCCCACGTCCGCGGTGTGTGGCAACCTCAGCGGTGACGGCGACGACGCCGTCGCGAAGGTCCCGGGAGGGGGTCGTGGTGGTACCGCAGGAGGCAGCAGCACCGTCGGTGCGCGCGGGGGCGTCCCTGCCGGCGCGCGCCGGCGTCGTCGTGGTCGGTGGCGGGGTGCTGGGGGCCTCGATCGCCCTGCACCTGACGCGCTCCGGCGTGCGCGACGTGCTCGTCATCGAGTCCGGTGAGGTCTGCTCCGGCTCGTCCGGCAAGCCCGTCGGCGGGGTGCGCGCGCAGTTCTCCGACGCGCTGAACGTCGCGCTGGCCGCCCGCAGCCTGCGGTTCTACGAGCAGCTGCACGCCGAGGTGGGCATCGGTCTGGACCAGGTGGGGTACCTGTTCGCGCTGCGCCAGGCCGGCCACGTCGCCAGCTTCGAGGCCGCCGCCGCGGTGCAGGCCGGGTTCGGCGTCGAGTCCCGCGTCATCGACGTCGCCGAGGCCCGCGCGCTCTTCCCCTACCTCGACCCCGCACCGTTCATCGGCGCCGCGTGGACCCCGCGCGACGGGCACGCCCGCCCGCGCGTCGCCGTCGCCGCGATGATGGATCGCGCTGCTGCCGGCGGGGCCACCGTGGTGGACCGCTGCGAGGTCACCGGGATCGACGTCCGGGGCGGCGAGATCACCGGGGTGCGCACCGACCGCGGCACCGTGGCGACGTCCACCGTGGTCTGCGCCGCCGGGGCGTGGTCGCGGCGCATCGGCGAGATGGCCGGGGTGGAGCTCCCCGTCGAGCCCGTGAAGCGCCAGATCGCCCTGACCCGCGCCCCGAGCCCGTCGGTGCGCATCCCCTTCGCCATCGACGCCTCCACCACCTTCTACGCCCACGCCGCCGACCGCGGACGTGATCGGGGCCTGCTCCTCGGCATGTCCGACCCCACCCAGCCGGTGGGCTTCGAGCGCGCCTACGACCCGTCCTGGCTGCCGCGGCTGCGCGAGCTGGCGCGCGGCTTTGCCCCGGCGCTGGCCGATCTCGAGGTCACGGAGGGCTGGGCCGGGCTCTACGAGCAGACCCCGGACGCCAACGCGCTCATCGGCGAGGCCCGCGGGGTCGGCCGGTTCCTCTACGCCACGGGCTTCTCCGGGCACGGCTTCTGCCAGGCCCCCGCGGCCGGCGAGGTGATCGCCGACCTCGTCACCGGGCGCCAGCCCTTCGTCGACGTCCGCCCGCTGCGCGCCGAGCGCTTCGCCGAGAGCGCCCCGGTGCTCGAGGCCAACATCGTGTGACCCTGCGCCCCACCGTCCTTCTTCCTGCCCCGATCCACGACCTTCCTGCACCGCCCCCCGACCGAGAGGTTCCTCCTGTGACCACCAGCACCACCGCCACCGACACCGCCCCGACGCTGCGCCACAGCGGGGAGGACCTGCGCGCCATGGCCTCAGCCGCCCTGACGGCCTGCGGCGCCGACACCGCCTCGCTGCCCGGCTCCGGCACGGTCGAGGTGACCAGCCCCATCACCGGCGACGTCGTCGCCACCATCCCGCGCGCCGCAGCCCCGGACGTGGAGGCGGCGATCGCCGGTGCCCACGAGACGTGGTTGGAGTGGCGCTCGATCCCCGCGCCGGTGCGCGGGTTCGTCGTCAAGCGCCTCGGCGAGCTGCTCACCGAGCACAAGGAGCACCTCGCGGACCTCGTCGGCATCGAGGCCGGGAAGATCCGCTCCGAGGCCCTCGGTGAGGTCCAGGAGATGATCGACGTCTGCGACCTGGCCGTCGGGCTCTCCCGCCAGCTCGAGGGCCGCACGATGCCCTCGGAGCGCCCGGGCCACCGCCTCATGGAGACCTGGCACCCCGTCGGCGTGGTCGGCGTCATCTCGGCGTTCAACTTCCCCGCCGCGGTGTGGGCGTGGAACTCCGCCCTCGCGCTGGTGTGCGGCAACACCGTGGTGTGGAAGCCGTCGGAGGCCACACCGCTGGTCGCCGTCGCGGCCACCGCGCTGCTGGAGCGCGCCGCCCGCGAGCAGGGCGCGCCGGCCGGGCTGGGGCGCGTGGTGGTGGCTGACGCCGAGGGCGCGGCGCCGCTGGTGGACGACCCGCGGGTCGCGGTGGTCTCGGCCACCGGCTCCACGCGGATGGGAGCCGAGGTGGGCCCGCGCGTGGCCGCCCGCTTCGGCCGCTCGATCCTCGAGCTCGGGGGCAACAACGCCGCGATCGTCACGCCCAGCGCCGACATGGACCTAGCGCTGCGCGGCATCGTCTTCGCTGCCGCCGGCACCGCCGGTCAGCGCTGCACCACGCTGCGGCGCCTCATCGTCCACGAGGACGTCGCCGACGCGCTCGTGGAGCGCATCGCCGCCGCCTACGAGAACCTGGCCGTCGGCGACCCGTTCTCCGAGGGGACGCTCGAGGGCCCGCTGCTGAACGGCGCCTCGCACGAGGCCATGGAGGCCGCGATCTCCGACGCCGAGGCCGCCGGGGGGACCGTGGTGGCCGGCGGCGAGCGGGTGGACGTCGGCGTCGACGCCGCGTACTACGCCCGCCCAGCGCTGGTGCGGATGCCGTCCCAGGCCGACGTGGTGAAGCGCGAGACGTTCGCGCCGATCCTCTACGTGATGACCTACAGCGACCTCGACGAGGCGATCGCCCTCCACAACGACGGCCCGCAGGGCCTGTCGTCGGCGATCTTCACGCTCGACCAGCGCGAGGCGGAGCGGTTCATGGCCGCGGAGGGCTCGGACTGCGGCATCGTCAACGTCAACATCGGCACGTCGGGCGCGGAGATCGGCGGGGCGTTCGGCGGCGAGAAGGCCACCGGTGGCGGGCGCGAGTCCGGGTCGGACTCCTGGCGCGCCTACATGCGCCGGGCGACGAACACGGTGAACTACTCCACCGAGCTGCCGC
>JARIBR010000024.1 GCA_029258695.1 Quadrisphaera sp. | reverse complement strand
CTGTTGAGTTCTCAAAGAACAGACGCTCATCGTCGGGAACCCATGGCTCCCGAGCTGATCGCTCTGCGGCCGTGACGCTACACCAGCGTGGTGCCGGTGTCCGTCGGACCTAGGTTTTCCGCCCTGGCGGGTCCGAAGGGCTGTGCCTCCGTCCCTCCCTGCCGGGCGAACGAGTGGAACAGTACGCGACGTTCACGGGTGCGTCAACCAGGGGGTGCACGGCTCCGGCGAGCCGGCCTGGGTGGTCCCCGGTCAATCCCACCGGTGCTCCCGTCAGCCGACGACCTCGACGACGCCGAGGGTGCGCTTGCCCCGCCGCAGCACCAGCCATCGGCCGTGCAGCAGGTCCTCCGCGTCGACGGCCCCGCCCTGCGGCCAGGTGGCGTCGACCCTGCGGTTGTTCGCGTAGGCCCCTCCCTCGGCGATGGCGCGCCGCGCCGCCCCCACGCTGGCGACGACACCGCAGGCGGCCATGAGCCGGGCGACGTCCAGGGGCTCCCCCGCGGCGACCTCGGCCCGCGGCAGCTCGGCGACCGCGGCCGCCAGGGTCTGGGCGTCCAGCGAGTCCAGGCCGCCGCGTCCGAACAGCGCGGCGCTCGCCGCCTCGACGGCCGCCGTGGCACCGGGCCCGTGGACGAGCGACGTGACGTCGCGCGCGAGGGCCCTGGCGGCCTCGCGGGCCGCGGGCCGTCCCCGGGTCGCGGCCTCCAGCGCCTCGATCTCCGAGCGGCCGCGGAAGGAGAACAGCCGCAGGTAGCTGCCCACCATGGAGTCCTCCACGGTGAGCCAGAACTGGTAGAAGGCGTACGGGCTGGTCAGGGCGGCGTCCAGCCACACCGTGCCCGTCTCCGTCTTGCCGAACTTGGTCCCGTCGGCCCGGGTGACCAGGGGCGTGGCGAGCGCGTGCACCGACACGCCGTCGGCCTTGTGGAGGAGGTCGACGCCCGCGGTGATGTTGCCCCACTGGTCGCTGCCCCCGAACTGGAGCGTGCAGCCGTAGCGCCGGTGCAGCTCGCGGTAGTCCAACGCCTGCATGACCTGGTAGCTGAACTCGGTGTAGCTGATCCCCTCGCTCGAGGCCAGGCGCGCCGCCACCGCGTCCTTGCTCAGCATCCGCGAGAGGCGGAAGTGCTGGCCCACGTCACGCAGCAGCTCGATGGCGCTCATCGGCGCCGTCCAGTCGAGGTTGTTCACCACGGTGGCGCCGGCGGCGCTCACCGCGTCCGTCGGCCCGTCGTCACCGCCGAGGTCCACGAACGGTGCCACCTGGCCGGCGATGCGCGAGACCCACCCGGCGACGACGTCGGGGGAGTTGAGCACCCGCTCCCCCGACATCTTCGGGTCGCCCACCAGACCCGTGGCCCCGCCGACGAGGAGCAGCGGACGGTGGCCCGCCTGCTGGAGACGGCGGGCGGTGAGCACCTGGACGAGGTTGCCGATGTGCAGGCTCGGCGCGGTCGGGTCGAAGCCGACGTAGAACGTCAGCGGTCCGGCCGCGAGCGCCTCGCGCAGGGCCTGCGCGTCGGTGCTCTGCGCGACCAGGCCGCGCCAGGTGAGCTCCTCCCACAGGCCGTCGCCCGTGGGGACGGCTGGCGTCGTCGGGTCGTCCGGGAGGGGTTGGCTCGAGGAGAGGTCGCTGGCCGCAGGATCGTCCACGGGCTCACTGTGCCCGACGCTGCGCCGGAGCCCGCCGCGAGGCGGCGGCCCGGTACGGCGAGACGGACGGCTCACCGGCCAGGTGGAAGCGCCACGGGTAGCGCTCCCCGTCACCGCCGGGGCCGGACACGCCGGTCCGCGGTCCCGTGCGCACCTCGCGCGGCACCTGCGGCGAGGCGGCGTTGGCGAGCAGGCGCAGCGGACCGTCCCCGCACAGGTCCGCCCCGCGCAGCCCGCCGTCGACCCCCAGCGCGCTCGCCAGGCGCGCCGGGCCTCGGGCGAGGTCGGCATCGCGCCGGGCCGCCGGGCGCCGGCTCCGGGCGAGCTCGACCCCCTCGACCACCTCGCCGGCGCGCAGCAGCACGCCCGACGCCTTCCCGTCGGGCCCGGTGACCACGTTGAGGCACCAGTGCATGCCGTAGGTGAAGTACACGTAGGCGTGGCCGGCCGGCCCGAACATCACGGCCGTGCGGGCGGTGAGCCCGGCGCGCGCGTGGCTGCCGGGGTCCCCCGGGCCGTCGTAGGCCTCGACCTCCGTGAGGCGCACGGCGACCGTCCCCTCCTCGCTGGCGTGGCTGACCATGCACCCGAGGAGGGCGGGGGCGACGTCCAGGACGTCGCCGGCGAGGTGGCCGCGGGGAAGGACTGACGTCATGTCGCGGTGAGCTCACCGACCCGGGCGCGCAGCTCGGCCAGCTGCGCGGCCACCGCGGACGGCGCCGTGCCGCCCCGCGCGTCGCGCGAGGCGATGGACCCCTGCACCGTGAGGACCGATCGCACCCCCGGCAGGTCCGCGGCCAGCGCCTCGTGGACCCCGGCCAGCTCGGCGTCGGTGAGGTCCGCCAGCTCCACCCCCCGTGCCTCGGCGACGCGCACGCACGCGCCGGCCACCTCGTGGGCGACGCGGAACGCCACCCCGGAGCGCACGAGGTGCTCGGCGACGTCGGTGGCGAGCGAGAACCCCTGCGGGGCGAGCTCGGCCATCCGGTCGGTGTGGAACGTCGTCGTCGCCATCATCCCGGTGACCGCGGGCAGGAGCAGCGCGAGGGTGTCGGCGGCGTCGAAGACCGGCTCCTTGTCCTCCTGCAGGTCACGGTCGTAGGCCAGCGGCAGCGCCTTGAGGGTCGCGAGCAGCCCGGCCAGGTCACCGATGAGCCGCCCCGCCTTGCCGCGCGCCAGCTCCGCGACGTCGGGGTTCTTCTTCTGCGGCATGATCGAGCTGCCGGTGGAGTAGGCGTCGTCGAGCGTGACGTAGCCGAACTCCCGGGTGTTCCAGAGGATGACCTCCTCCGCGAGCCTCGAGAGGTCCACGGCGACCATGGCGGCGACGAAGCAGTACTCCGCCGCGAGGTCCCGCGCCGAGGTGCCGTCGATGCTGTTCGCCACCGAGCCGGAGAACCCCAGCTCGGCGGCCACCGCCTCGGGGTCGAGCCCGAGCGAGGAGCCGGCGAGCGCCCCGGACCCGTAGGGCGACTGCGCCAGGCGCCCGATCAGCCCGTCGAGGCGCTCGACGTCGCGCAGCAGGGGCCACGCGTGGGCGAGCAGGTGGTGGGCGAGCAGGACCGGCTGGGCGTGCTGGAGGTGGGTGCGCCCGGGCATCACGGCGTCGCCGTGCTCCTGCGCCCGGTCGGCGAGGACCCCGGCGAGCCCGAGCAGCTGCTCGCGCATCGCCGCGGACACCTCCCGCAGCTCCATCCGGAGCAGGGTGGCCACCTGGTCGTTGCGCGAGCGGCCCGCCCGCAGGCGACCCCCGAGGTCGGGCCCGACGGTCTCGATGAGCAGGCGCTCCAGCGCGCTGTGGACGTCCTCGTCGTCGGGTCCCGGGTGCAGCTCGCCCCGGGCCAGGCGCCCGAGGAGCCCGTCGAGGCCGGCGAGCATGGCCGTGAGCTGGTCCGGCTCGAGCAGACCCGCCGCGGCGAGGACGCGGGCGTGGGCCTTGGACGCCGTGAGGTCGTGGCGGGCCAGGCGCCAGTCGAAGTGCGTGCTCACCGACAGCGCGGCCAGGGCGCGCGAGGGCCCGCCCGCGAACCGGCCGCCCCACAGCGCACCGGAGGACGAGGGCGTCGCGCTCACCGGCGGGCCGTGCGCTCGTCGCGCCGGGCGGCGGTCTTGGACGGCAGCGACCACAGGTCGACGAAGCCCTTGGCCAGGCTCTGGTCGAAGGTGTCACCGGTGTCGTAGGTGGCGAGGTCGAAGTCGTAGAGGCTGTGCTCGCTGCGCCGTCCCGTCACCACGGCCCGCCCGGCGTGCAGCCGCAGCCGGATCTCCCCGGTGACGTGCTCCTGGGTGGAGGCGATGAAGGCGTCGAGGGAGCCCTTCAGGGGCGAGAACCACAGCCCGTCGTAGACGAGCTCGCTCCAGCGCTGGCTCACGGTGCGCTTGAACCGTGCCTGGTCCCGCTCGAGGGTGACGTTTTCGAGCTCGGCGTGGGCGGCGATGAGCGCCACGGCGCCCGGTGCCTCGTACACCTCGCGGGACTTGATGCCCACGAGACGGTCCTCCACCATGTCGATCCGTCCCACGCCCTGGGCGCCGGCGCGGCGGTTCATCTCCTCGATCGCCTCGAGCATGCTCACGGCCCGCCCGTCGATCGCCGTGGGCACGCCGCGCTCGAAGGTCACGACGACCTCGTCGGCATCGCGGGGCACCGCGGGGTCGGAGGTGTAGGCGTAGACGTCCTCGGTGGGCCCGTTCCAGATGTCCTCGAGGAAGCCCGTCTCCACCGCGCGGCCCCACACGTTGGCGTCGATGGAGAAGGGGTTCTTCTTCGTCGTCTCGATGGGCAGCTCGTGGGTGGTGGCGAACTCGATGGCCTTGTCGCGGGTCAGCGCGAGGTCGCGCACGGGAGCGATGCAGGTGAGGTCGGGGGCGAGCGCGGCGATGCCGGCCTCGAAGCGCACCTGGTCGTTGCCCTTGCCGGTGCAGCCGTGGGCGACGACGCTCGCGCCGTGCTCGCGCGCGGCGGCAGCCAGGTGCTTGACGATGACGGGGCGCGAGAGCGCCGAGACCAGCGGGTACTGGTCCATGTACAGCGCACCGGCCTGCAGCGCCGGGCCGCAGTAGTCGTCGGCGAACTCGTCGCGGGCGTCGGCGACGTAGGCCTCGACGGCGCCGCAGTCCAGCGCGCGCTGGCGGATGACGTCGAGGTCCTCACCGCCCTGGCCGACGTCGACGGCCACGGCGACCACCTCGGCGCCGGTGGCCTCGGTGATCCAGCCGATGCCCACGGAGGTGTCGAGCCCCCCCGAGTAGGCGAGGACGACGCGGCCCACGGACCCGCCCTCGAAGGCGGTGGCGGTGCCGGTGGGGGTGCGGCGCAGCTGGGGGACGTCGGGGTTCTCGGTCATGGTGACCTCTCTGGTGGCAGCGGTGGGACGGAAGGGCGGAAGGGTTCAGGGGACGGGAGGGTCGCCCTGGTCGGGCACCTGCCCGCTGGCGAGCGCGAGCAGCCCGGCGGCGAGCGTCTCACCCGTCCCGGGCCGCGCGATGAGCAGGACGGTGTCGTCGCCGGCGATGGTCCCGACGACGGGGGCGAGCGCCGCGCGGTCCAGGGCGCTGGCGAGGAACTGGGCGGCACCGGGCGGGGTCCGGACGACGACGAGGTCA
>JARIBR010000008.1 GCA_029258695.1 Quadrisphaera sp. | reverse complement strand
GTCCCCGAGGACGGCGCGGCGTCGCTGCTCACCGAGGCCAAGCGGTCGCGGTCGCTGTCGGTGGAGGACCTGCGCGACGCCTTCGCCGTCCCCTACGAGACCGCCGCGCACCGCTTCACCAACCTCGTGACGCAGCACCTCGGCGTCCCGGTGCACTTCATGAAGGTGGACCGGGCCGGCATCATCCACAAGGCCTACGAGAACGACGGGGTGAGCTTCCCCACCGACGCCCTGGGCGCGGTCGAGGGCCAGCCGGTGTGCCGCCACTGGACGGCCCGCACGATCTTCGCGGTCCCCGACCAGCTGAGCCCCTACTCCCAGTACACCGACACCCCGTCGGGCACGTACTGGTGCACCTCGCGCACCCAGGCCGCGGACGGCGCGGAGCACTCCATCAGCGTCGGCGTGCCGTTCGCTCACGTGCGGTGGTTCCGGGGCCGCGAGACCCCCGAGCGCAGCACCTCGCGGTGCCCCGACCCGGCGTGCTGCCGCTCCCCCTCGCCGGCGCTGGCGAGACGGTGGGCCGGCGCCTCCTCGGCGACGGCCCGCACGCCGTCCTCGCTGCTGGCCACGGCCCCGGTGGACTTCCGCTCCGGCGTCGACACCGCCGCCGTCTACGCGTTCCTGGAGGCTAACGCCCCGGCTCAGGACGGGTAGAGGGGGTTCAGCTCCCCGCTGCGGTACAGCCGGTGCTTGTCGATGTAGCGCACCACGCCGTCGGGGACGAGGTACCAGACCGGTCGTCCCTGCGCGACGCGGTCGCGGATACCCGTCGACGAGATGGCCAGCGCGGGGACCTCCAGGAGGTGAAGGTGGGAGAGCAGGTGCTCCGGCAGGTGGTCCACGTCGAGGTCGTGCTCGGGGCGGGTGACGCCGACGAGCTCGGCGAGGTCGAAGGCCCGGTCGGCGTCCTTCCACGTGATGATCGCCGCGAGGGCGTCGGCGCCGGTGATGAAGAACAGCTGCGCACCCGGTTCCAGCGCCGCGATGTCGGAGAGGGTGTCCACGGTGTACGTCGGGCCGCCGCGGTCGATGTCGACCCGGCTCACCGTGAACTGCGGGTTGCCGGCGGTGGCGATGACCGTCATGAGGTAGCGGTGCTCCGCGGGGGTCACCTCGCGGTCGGCCTTCTGCCAGGGGAGGTTGGTCGGCACGAAGACCACCTCGTCGAGCTCGAACCGCGAGGCGACCTCGCTCGCCGCGACCAGGTGCCCGTGGTGGACGGGATCGAAGGTGCCTCCCATGACGCCCACCCGGCGGGGGCGGTCGGCGTCGCGCCCGCCCGGGGGCGGCGCGAGCACGGGACGACCGACCTCGGCGCTCAGTGCCGCTTGCCCTGGCTGCGGAACGCGAGCGTCACGAGGAACAGCGCGAGGAAGCTGCCGGCGAAGATCAGCGCCCAGCCGATCGGCATGATCTCGACGCTCTGGCGGAAGCCGGCCTCTTCCCCCTTCTCCTCGGTGGTCATGAGGACGGCGAGGGTGAGCAGCGCTGACATGGGCCACATCGTGGCACACGGCGGCGCACCGGCGCGCTCCCGAGCGCCAGCTCCCTGCCGACCACGAGGACGGACGCTCCTCAGCCGCGCACGTGCCCGTCGCCGCGCACGAGCCAGCGCGTGGTCGTCAGCTCGTCGAGGCCCATCGGACCGCGCGCGTGGAGCTTCTGCGTGGAGATGCCCACCTCGGCGCCGAGACCCAGCTCCCCCCCGTCGGTGAAGCGCGTCGAGGCGTTGACCATGACGGCGGCCGAGCCGGTGCCGGCCACGAAGGCGTCGGCGGCGCGGGTGTCGGTGGTGACGATCGCCTCGGTGTGCCCGGAGGTGTACCGCTCGATGTGCTCCAGCGCCGCGCTCAGGCTCGGCACGACGCCCAGCGCCACCTCCAGGGCGGTGAACTCCGCGGCGTACGCGGCCGGCGTCACCGGCGTCACCGCGCCGGCAGACCCCGCGGCGCGCGCGGCCTCGTCGCCGTGGACGACCACGCCGGCGGCGCCCAGCGCGCCGAGGAGGCGCGGGAGGAAGGCGTCGGCGACGTCGGCGTGCACGAGGATCGTCTCGGCGGCGTTGCAGACGCTGGGGCGGGAGACCTTCGCGTCGAGGCAGATGGCCAGCGCCTCGTCGAGGTCGGCGCTGGCGTCGACGTACACGTGGCAGTTGCCCACCCCCGTCTCGACGGTGGGCACGGTCGCCTCCGCGACGACGCGGGAGATCAGCCCGGCTCCGCCGCGGGGGATGACGAGGTCGACGAGGCCGCGCGCCGTGAGCAGCACGCCCACCCCCTGGCGACCGGCGGCGTCGATGCCCACCACCGCGTCGGCGGGCAGCCCCACGGAGGCCAGCGCGCGGGAGATCACCGCGATCAGCGCGGTGTTGGACGCCTGCGCGGCGCTGCCCCCGCGCAGCACCGCGGCGTTGCCGGACTTCACGGCCAGCGCGGCGGCGTCGACGGTGACGTTGGGACGGGCCTCGTAGACGATGCCCAGCACCCCCAGCGGCACCTGCACCTGGGTGACGCGCAGGCCGTTGGGCAGGGTGGAGCCGCGCCGCACGTGGCCGACCGGGTCCGGGAGGGTGGCGACGGCGCGGACCGCCTCGGCGATGGCGGCGATGCGGGGACCGTCCAGCGCGAGGCGGTCGAGCATCCCGTCCGCCATGCCGGCCGCGCGCTCACGGGCCAGGTCCACGGCGTTGGCGGCCACGATCTCGTCGGTGGCGGCGGCGAGGGCGTCCGCCACGGCGTGCAGCCCGGCGTCGCGCACCGCTCGTGTCGCGCCGGCCAGGTCCTTCGACGCGGTACGGGCCCGTGCCAGCGCGTCGAGGACGAGGGCGCGGGGGCCCTCTCCGGCCGCAGGGAACCCGCCGGCCGCCGAGGGCGCGGAGGCCGCGGGCACGGCGGGGTCACCCGGTGCCGTGGGGTCCGGGGCGTTCACCGTGGTCGTCACGACGCCAGGGTAGGCGCGCCGCGCCGGCTCAGCCGCCGTCGACCAGCGCCAGACGGTCCCGGTGGACCAGCTCACGGGCGGCGTGGGCGCCCAGGGCGTCGGCCAGCTCGGAGCTGGAGCGGCCCAGCATCGCGGGCACGTCGTCGGAGGCGTGGCCCACCTCGCCGCGGGCGACCACGTCGCCGTCGGGCCCGACGAGGTCGACCACGTCACCGGCCCGGAAGGACCCCTCGACGGCGACCACGCCCGCGGCGAGCAGCGAGGCCCCGCGGGTGCGCACGGCGCTCACCGCGCCGGCGTCGAGCACGAGGGTGCCGCTGGGCTCGGCGGCGTGGCGCACCCACAGGCTGCGTGAGGACCGGCGGGCCGCGGTCCGGGCGAAGACGGTGCCGACGTCCTCGCCCGCGAGCAGGCGCGCCAGCGATCCCGCCTCGCCGAGCACCGTGGTGATGCCCGCGGAGGTGGCGGTGCGGGCCGCGGCCACCTTGGTCACCATGCCGCCGGTGCCCACCGCGCTGCCGACGCCGCTGATGTCGGCCGACCCCACGGCCGCCCAGCCCTGCGCGCTCGTCACCTCGCCGATGCGGCGGGCCCCCGGCCGGCTCGGGGCGGCGTCGTAGAGGGCGTCGACGTCGGTGAGCAGCACCAGGGCGTCGGCCCGCACCAGCTGGGCGACCAGCGCGGCGAGGCGGTCGTTGTCGCCGAAGCAGATCTCGGCGGTGGCCACGGTGTCGTTCTCGTTGACCACCGGCAGGACGTCGAGGGCCAGCAGGCGGGAGAGGGTGCGCTGGGCGTTGGCGTAGCGGACCCGGCGCACCAGGTCGTCGGAGGTCAGGAGCACCTGGCCGACCTGCTGGCCGTGACGGGCCGCGGCGGCGGCGTAGCGCGCGACCAGCTCACCCTGCCCGACGGACGCCGCGGCCTGCTGGGTGGCCAGGTCGTGGGGGCGCCGCCGCAGGCCCAGCGGCGCGAGGCCGGCGGCGATCGCCCCGGAGGAGACCAGCACCACCTGACGCCCCGAGCCGCGCACGGCGGCGAGGGTGTCGACGAGCGCGTCCAGGGCGCCCGCGTCGAGCCCGCCACCCGGCGCGGTCAGCGAGGAGGAGCCGACCTTGACGACGATGCGCCGGGCGCCGGGCAGCGAGGCGCGCGCGCCCTCAGGCGCCATCGCCGTCCTCGCCGCGCCCGCCCGGACCGGCACCGTCAGAGCCCGCACCACCCGACCCGGCGCCCTGCACCGACGTGCGGTCCGGGGCCGCCGTGGCCCAGTGGCCGGCCCGGCGCTCGCTCTCCAGCTCGGCCCTCGCCTCGCGGCGCGCGACGCGCTTGGCCTCGTAGCGGTCCCGCTTCTGCCCGCGGGTGGGGCGCTCGCCGACACCGAGACGCGCGTCCGTCCCGCGCGGACCGGCGAGCAGCTCCGCCCCGCCGATCAGGGTCGGCTCCCAGTCGAAGACCACCGCGTCGTCGCCGGGGCCGATGACCACCTCGGAGCCGGCGACGGCGCCCGCGCGCAGGAGCTCCTCCTCCACCCCGAGACGGGCGAGACGGTCCGCGAGGTAGCCGACGGCCTCGTCGTTCGCGAAGTCCGTCTGGTTGACCCACCGCTGCGGCTTGTCCCCGACGATGCGGAACAGCTCGCCGTCGGTGGCGGCGGCGTACGCCTCGCGCGTGATGGTGAACGGCGACCCACCCACCGGTGCGGGGCGCAGCACCGTGCGCGCCGGCGACAGGGGGGGCGCGGCGTCGCGGGCCTCGCGCACCAGCGCGGCCATGGCGAACGCCAGCTCGCGCAGGCCCTCGTGGCTCGCCGCGGAGACCAGGTGGGGCGTGATGCCCCGCGCGGCGAGGTCCGGGGCGGCGATCTCCGCGATGTCGCGGGCGTCGGGCACGTCGGACTTGTTGATGACGACCATGCGCGGGCGCGCCCGCAGCGGGACCATGGGGGCCTCGGGCCGCGAGCCCGGCCGTGAGGCGGCCTCCTGCGCGGCGTCCGCGGCGGCGCGGGCGCGGAGCTCGTCGTAGGCGGCCAGCTCGGCGTCGATGACGTCCAGGTCGTGCAGGGGGTCCCGGTCGCTCTCCAGGGCGGCCCCGTCGAGGACGTGCACGATGACCGAGCAGCGCTCGACGTGGCGCAGGAACTCCAGGCCGAGGCCTCGACCGGTGGAGGCTCCGGGGACCAGCCCGGGCACGTCGGCGATGGTGAAGCGCTCGGACCCCGCGGCCACGACGCCGAGGTTGGGGACCAGCGTGGTGAAGGGGTAGTCCGCGATCTTCGGGCGGGCCGCGCTCATCGCGGCGACCAGCGAGGACTTCCCCGCGCTCGGGTAGCCCACCAGCGCGACGTCGGCGATCGAGCGCAGCTCGAGCACCACGTCGACGTCCTCGCCGGGCTCACCGAGCAGGGCGAACCCGGGGGCCTTGCGCTTGGTCGAGGCCAGCGCCGCGTTGCCGAGACCACCGCGGCCCCCCGCGGCGATGACGAAGCGGGTGCCGTCGCCGAGGAGGTCGGCCACCAGGGTGCCCGAGGGCGTGCGCACGGTGGTGCCGTCGGGCACCCGCAGCACCACCTCGTCACCGTTCGCGCCGTGGCGCAGGTCCCCGGCGCCCTGACCACCCTTGCCGCCGCGCCGGTGCGGGGTGTGGTGGAAGTCCAGCAGCGTGGACGTGGAGGGGTCGACCTCGAGGACGACATCGCCGCCGTGGCCGCCGTCACCGCCGTCCGGGCCGCCCAGGGGCTTGAACTTCTCGCGGTGCACCGACGCCACGCCGTGGCCGCCGTCACCACCGCTGACGTGCAGGACCACCCGGTCCACGAAGCTTGCCACCGCGTCGCACCTCCGTCGCTCTCGTGCTCTCGCCCCCCGTGCGGGGGGCGCTCGTGCGTCAGCTCACCGCGCTCCGGGCCCTCGTCCGGGCCGTGCACGGATCGGCCCCGCCGACCGGAGGTCGACGGGGCCGTCTCGTACGGGCGCTGCGGCGCTCAGGAGACGGGGGCCGCCTCGGCCAGCTGCGGCGCCGGGTCGGCGACGTTGATGACGCGGCGACCACGGGTGGTGCCGAACTCCACGGCGCCGGGGACGAGGGCGAACAGGGTGTCGTCCTTGCCCCGTCCCACGCCTGCGCCGGGGTGGAAGTGGGTGCCGCGCTGGCGGACGATGATCTCGCCGGCCTTGACGACCTGGCCGCCGAAGCGCTTGACGCCCAGACGCTGGGCGTTCGAGTCGCGACCGTTGCGCGAGGAGCTCGCGCCCTTCTTGTGAGCCATCGAGGTGCCTTCCGTGAGGACTGGTGCTGCGCCGCGGGGCGCGATGAGGACGGGGGTGGGAACGCGGTGCTGCGTCGCCCGGACCGGGGTGTCAGCCGATCGAGGTGACGCGCAGGCGCGTCAGCTTCGAGCGGTGGCCCTGGCGGCGGCGGTAGCCGGTCTTGTTCTTGAACTTCATGATGGTGATCTTCGGGCCCTTGTCGTCCCGGACGACCTCGGCGACGACCTTGGTGGAGGCCAGCGACGAGGCGTCGGAGGTGATGGTGGTGCCGTCGACCAGCATGAGCGGCTTCAGCTCGACGTTCCCGTCGTCGTCACCGGCGATGCGGTCGACCACGACGATGTCGCCGACCGACACCTTCTCCTGACGGCCGCCGGCGCGGACGATCGCGTACACCACTGTGCTGCTCCTACCGTTGATGGTTCGTGGACTGACCTCGCGCGCTGACGTGCTGCGACGGAGCCTGGGCTGTGCGGGACTGGTGAGCCGGCGTGACCCCTGCGCTGACCGCTCACCGGTGGGAGCGGGAGGCGGTTGACGGGTGCGCCGACCGCTCAGGGTAGCCGATGCCGCCGGCCCGGGTCGACCGGCGGCACCGGGGCGCGATCAGAGGTCCATCGCCGCGACGTCGGGGTCCGTGCCGGTCTCGGGCTCGAGGTTCTCCGGGTTCTCCGAGCTTTCGGGGTTCTCGAGATCACCTGGCTCGGCCGGGTGCGGCTGCGTGTCCACGGGAGAGCCTTCCGGCATGTCCAGGTCGACGACCTCGACGGACTCGTCGAGCCCGACGGCCGGGTCGGCGGCGACCACGTCCTGCACCGGCTCGTCCTGCACCGGCTCGTCCTGCACCGGCTCGTCCTCGGGAGCGCCGCGGTCCTCCGCGACCACCACGGACTCCACCTCCACGGCCACCGCGACACCGACCGAGACGTCGGCGCCCGGGTCGACTCCGGGCTCAGCGTCGAGGTCTGCTCCCGGTCCAGCGCTCGGGTCCGTCGCCGCGTCGGCGCCCGGCAGCAGCCTCGAGGCCATGGCCACGCCGTGGATGGCGTCGCGGACCGCGTCGCGCGCCGCCTCCAGACGCAGACGTTCCTCGTCGTCCACCTCGTCGACCGGCTCGGGCGCGGCCTCCTGCGCGGCCTCGGGGCGGCGTCCGGGACGCTCTGCGCCGCCGCGGGAGCGACGCCCGCGGCCGGAGCCCGAGCCCGCGGTGCCCCCGCCACCGCCGTTGCCGCCGCCGTTCCCACCGCCCGCGTCGACCTCCAGCGGCTCCTCGTGGAGGATCACCCCGGAGCCGTGGCACCGCTCGCACGTCTCGGAGAAGGCCTCGAGGAGCCCCTGCCCCACCCGCTTGCGGGTCATCTGCACCAGGCCCAGCGAGGTGACCTCGGCCACCTGGTGCTTCGTGCGGTCCCGGCCCAGGCACTCCACGAGGCGGCGCAGGACGAGGTCTCGGTTGGACTCCAGCACCATGTCGATGAAGTCGACGACCACGATCCCGCCGATGTCGCGCAGCCGCAGCTGGCGGACGATCTCCTCGGCGGCCTCGAGGTTGTTGCGCGTCACCGTCTCCTCGAGGTTTCCCCCGGAGCCGGTGAAGCGTCCGGTGTTGACGTCGACCACCGTCATCGCCTCGGTGCGGTCGATGACCAGCGAGCCGCCCGAGGGCAGCCACACCTTGCGCTCGAGCGCCTTGGCGATCTGCTCGTCCACGCGGTGGTGCTCGAACGCGGTGCCCGGACCCGTCCACCGGCTCACGCGCTCGGAGAGGTCCGGGGCGATGGCGTCGACGTAGGGCTTGATCTCTCCCCAGGCCGCCTCGCCGTCGACCACCAGGGACGCGAAGTCCTCGTTGAAGACGTCGCGGACGACCTTGATGGTGAGGTCCGGCTCACCGTGGAGCAGCGTCGGGGCGCTGACCTTCTTCGCGCGGGCGGAGATGCGCTCCCACTCCGTGACCAGGCGCTCGACGTCACGCTTCAGCTCCTCCTCCGAGGCGCCCTCGGCCGCGGTGCGCACGATGACGCCGCCGTCGGAGGGAACGACCTCCTTGAGGATCTTCTTGAGGCGGGCCCGCTCGGTGTCCGGGAGCTTGCGGGAGATGCCGGTCATGGAGCCGCCGGGCACGTACACGAGGTAGCGCCCCGGCAGGGAGACCTGGCTGGTCAGGCGCGCGCCCTTGTGCCCGACGGGGTCCTTCGAGACCTGCGCGAGCACCGAGTCGCCGGACTTCAGCGCCGTCTCGATCTTCTTGGACGTCCCCGTCAGCCCGGCGGCCTCCCAGTTGACCTCTCCGGCGTAGAGGACGGCGTTGCGCCCCCGGCCGATGTCGACGAAGGCGGCCTCCATCGAGGGCAGCACGTTCTGCACCTTGCCGAGGTGCACGTCACCGATCATCGACGTGTGCTGCTTGCGCGCGACGTAGTGCTCGACCAGCACGCCGTCCTCGAGGACGGCCACCTGGGTGCGTCCCTCGAGCGAGCGCACCACCATGGTCCGCTCCACGGACTCGCGGCGGGCGAGGAACTCGGCCTCGGAGATGACCTTGGGGCGCCGGCCGGTCTCGCGGCCCTCGCGGCGGCGCTGGCGCTTGGCCTCCAGGCGCGTGGATCCCTTGATGGCCGTGACGTCGTCGTCGCTGGACCCCGACCCCCCCGAGGAGCCCGAGCCGCTGGACGAGCCGGACCCGCCCGACGAGCCCGAGCCGCTGGACGAGCCGGAGCCGCCCGACGAGCCGGACCCGCTGGAGCGGCCCCTCCCGCGGCGGCGACGACGGCTGGAACCGTTCGAGGACCCGTCCGCGGAGTCGTCCGCGTCGTCGCCCTCCCCCGTCTCCGCGTCGTCGGTGGAGTCCGACGAGCCGGCGGGCTGCTCGTCGGCGCCACCCGCCGCGCCGGCGTCGGCCTGCTGGTCGTCGTCGGAGGTGTCGTCTCCCTGGTCACGGTTCGAGCCCTTCGAGGCTCCACCGCGCCGCCGCCGACGGCGGGAGGAGCCGCTGCCCGCCGACCCCGCGCCGTCGTCGTCACCCGGCGCGTCGGACGTCTCGTCCGACGCGCCGCCGCTCGCGGACGCCGCGTCGGTGGTCTCGTCCTCGCTCTGGTCCCCGCCGTCACCGTCGCCCTCGGAGTCGTCGCCCCGCCCGTCGGACGCCTCGCCCGGCTCACCGTCGGAGGAGTCGTCGCCCTCTCCGGTGCGGCGCCGGCGCCCCCGGCCTCCGCGCCGGCGCCGGGACCGCGAGCCCTGCCCGTCCTGGGACCCGCCCGACGCGTCGTCCTCGTCGTCGCCGTCATCCCCGTCACGAGAGGCACCGGACCGCTCCTCCCCGTCACGCGGGAGGCGGATGTCGTCCAGGCCGTCGACCTCGTTCTCGTCGTCCTCGGAGCCGCCGGCCCCGGGGCTGCGGCCTCGCAGCCGCGCGAGCTCCTCACCCAGGTCCACCCCGTCGGGCACGCTGAAGCGCGCGGCCGTCTCGCTCTCGTCCGCGAGGTCCGGTGTCCCGGGGACGACCTGCTCGTCCTCCGGGTCGCCCGACGACGCGGGCGGGTCCTCCCGGGGAGCCAGCGCCCCGGGAGCCAGTCGCCGTGAGCCCTGCTCCGACGGCGCCTCGGGGCGTCCACGCCTCGAGGCCTGGGGAGCGGAGCCGCGACGGGTCGACGTCGGCTGCCCGGCGCTCGTCGACGGATCCGACGACGCGGGCACGGACGAGGAGGCCGGTGAGGCGGGCGCGTCGTCGCTCCCCGCCGTCGTCTGGCTCGAGCCTCCCCCGTCC
>JARIBR010000321.1 GCA_029258695.1 Quadrisphaera sp. | reverse complement strand
CACCCCGCACCCCGCACCCCGCACCGACAGGGATCCTGCGGCCTCGGGGCGACACGCCGCCGCAGCGACACGACACACCGCACCTCGGCGCGAGGCTGCAGGATCCGTGTCGCCGTCTGGGTCGTCCACCGCCCCGGCGCGGTCGGGGCCCGCCGTCCACAGGTCGCCGGTCCTGCCGTCCCTGTGAGGGGACCGATCCGTCACCGTGGCCCCGTGGACGCGATCGAGGCGCTGACCGGTGCAGGGGGTGCGGCCCGCTGGGCGGAGCTGGCCCGCGCGGGGGTGGGTCGGGCCTCGCTCCGCAGGGCCCGGGAACGTGGTCTCGTCGCCCGCCTGGCCCCCAGCCTGTACGCCCTGCCCGGCGCCCACGCGGCGCAGGTCGCGCGAGCCGCGCTCGGGGGTGACCGCGCGGCGTTCAGCTGCGGCGACGCGGCCCGCGAGCTGGGCCTGACGGTCCTGTGCCCCGACGAGCGCACCCACCTGGTCACCGGACGGGGGACCACGGCCACGTGGCCCGGGACGGTGGTGCACCGCACCGGGCTCCACCGTGGGGGACGACGCATGGACCCGGTTCTCGTCCTGCTCACCGCGTCCCGGTGCCTGGACCTCGTCGCCGTCGTCAGCCTCGTCGACCAGGCGCTGTCACGCGGTCTCGTGTCGGAGCGCTCGTTGGTCGCCACGGGGTCGCGCACCGACGCGGCCTGGCGCACGGCGGTGCGTCTGGCGGACCGGCGGTCTGGCTCGGCGATGGAGTCCTTCGCCCGTGTGCCGCTGGTGCGGGCGTTCACGCGGCTCGGCCTGAGGGTCGAGACGCAGGTCGTCCTCACGGGCGTGGGTCGGGTGGACCTGCTGGTGGACGGGTGGCTCGTCGTCGAGCCCGACGGTTTCGCCTACCACGCGGACCGTGCCAGCTACCGCCGCGACCGACGCCGCGACTCCGAGCTGAGCCGCCACGGCTACGTGTGGTTGCGGGTGACGTACGAGGACGTCGTCGGGGCACCGGAGCGGATGGTCGCCACCGTCCTGGAGACCTACGACCGCGGCCGCCCTCCGTGCTGGACGGACGTGCGCCGGCGGTGACGCCCGCAGAGGACGCACGAGGGCCCCAGCGCCGGACGGACGAGCGCCAGGGTCATCACCGACGCGGATCCTGCGTCCTCGCCACACCGCCGGCGTGTCCCCGTGGGTGGCGCGGCGTGTCGCTCGAGCATGCAGGGTTCGCGTCGGGGCGAGGGACGAGGGATGGGGCGCGAGGAGGGCAAGGGGGTGCGGGACGAGGGGGTGCAGGACGAGGGGCATGGACGCGGCGCCGAGCGCCAGGCCCGCGGGGGTCAGAGCAGCAGCGACTGCGCCTGACGGCGGACCGGGGCGATGCGCCGCTCGCGCAGCGCCGCGATGGGCGCCTGCCCCAGCACGGGCTCGGTCGTGAAGAGCCAGCGCAGCGCCTCGGCGTCGGTGTACCCCGCGTCGGAGAGCACCGTGACGGTCCCCGGGAGCGAGACCAGCGGCTCGGGCTCGACGAGGACGCGCGGCACGGACAGGACCCGGGGGCGACCACGTCGTACCCCCACGAGCACCCGGTCGTCCAGGAGCCGGCGCACCCGTGAGACCTCGACGTCGAGCACCTGGGCGGCATCGGGCACCGTCAGCCACGCGTCGTCCCCGCCGACCAGCTCGTGGAGCTCGGCGAGCACGGGAGCCTCCGCGTCGGCCACGGCCCCCGGAGGGGCTCCGCGCCCCTGCGCGCTGCGCGCGGCACGGACGTCCCTCTCGCTGCGACCCCGGACGGTGGAATCCTTGGCGCTCACCGCGACAGCCTGCCACGCGCCGCGCCGCGCCGCACCGCCCGAGCCTCGCCACGGCCCACCGCCACCGACCGACGGCAGCCCTGCCCCGACCGACCCGACGGTCCCGGCGCACGGCGCGTCCGACCCACCGCTCGGGGTCGCTCACCACCGACCGTGGGCAGCGGTCGACCAGCCCGTGCTGAACCTGCCCCATCTGCCACACTGGGCACACGAGCCCCATCGAGCCCGAGGAGCGCCCATGGCACCCCCCACCCGACCCACGGCTGCAGCGCTGGCGGCCCTCGGGGCTGCGGTCGTCGGCGCCCCGGCGCTCGGCGTGCTCGCCGCCGAGCCCGTCCACGCCGCCGAACCGACCACCTGGACCGTTCCCGCCGGACAGACCCTGAGCCACGCCGCGCTCGCCACCGGGGTCAGCGTCGAGGCCCTCGCCCGGGCCAACGGCCTCACCGACACCGGCACGATCCTCGCGGGCACCAGCCTGACGGTGCCCGCGCCACAGGGCTCCGCCGCGTCCGCACCGCACGTCGTCGCCCCCGGCGAGACCCTGAGCGGCATCGCCCGGAGGACGGGGACCTCCGTGGCCTCCCTCGCCGCGGCGAACGGCATCGAGGCTCCCTACCGCATCATCGAGGGCCAGGAGCTCACGGTCCCTGCGGCCACCCCGGGCCCGGAGGGCACCACCCCTCCGCAGGGGCCCGGCCCCGTCCAGGTGGTGGTCCGCCGCGGAGACACCCTCAGCGCTCTGGCCTCCGCGGCCGGCGTGCCCCTGCCCGCGCTGCTGGCGGCCAGCGACCTGCCCCGCGACGCCCCGCTCCGGCCCGGCCAGGTGATCACCCTGCCGACGGACGCCCCGGCGACCGCCGAGCGCCGACCGGTGGCCTCGACGTTCGCGGGTCGCACCTATCCCCCGGCGGTGACCGCCGCGGCCACGGCCGACCGCGACGCCCTGAGGGCCCGCAGCGTGCCCGGCCGCAGCGAGGTGCGCGAGATCATCGCCGCCGTCGCACGAGAGATGGGCGTGGACCCCGCGCTGGCCCTGGCCGTCGCCCACCAGGAGTCGGGGTTCAACGCCCGCGCCGTCTCACCGGCCGACGCCGTGGGCGCGATGCAGGTGATCCCCACCTCCGGGGACTGGGCCTCGAGCATCGTCGGACGCGAGCTCGACCTGCTGGACCCCCGGGACAACGCCGTCGCCGGCGTGGCGATCCTGCGGGCCCTGACCGCCAGCACCGACGACACCGACGCCGCCATCGGCGGGTACTACCAGGGGCTGCGCAGCATCCGCGAGGACGGCCCGTTCCCCGACACCGTGCGCTACGTCGCGAACGTCACCACGCTGACGGCTCGCTACCGCTGAGCGTGCAGGGCGAGCGAGCCGGCGAACCGTAGGCTCACCTCGTGCCCGCGGCAGTCCGAGACCCCCTGGTCGGCTCCCTCGTCGACGGGCGCTACGAGGTGGTCTCGCGCATCGCCGCGGGCGGCATGGCCACCGTCTACCTCGCCACGGACGCGCGGCTGGGGCGTCCGGTCGCGCTCAAGGTCATGCACCCCCACCTGGCGACGGACCCTGTCTTCGTGGAGCGCTTCGCCCGCGAGGCCCGCTCGGCCGCGCGCCTGAGCCACCCGGGGATCGTGGCCGTCTACGACCAGGGCAGCGACGGCGGCACCGTCTACCTCGCCATGGAGCACGTGCCCGGCTCGACGTTGCGCGAGCTGCTCGCCCACCGCGGCGCGCGGCCCGTCGGTGAGGCGCTGGACCTCGTCGCGGCCCTGTCCGACGCGCTGGCCTCCGCCCACGCCGCCGACCTGGTGCACCGCGACGTCAAGCCCGAGAACATCCTCATGGGCCTCGACGGGCGCCTGCGCGTGGCGGACTTCGGCCTCGCCCGCGCGGCCTCGGCCTCGGCGACCACCGCGTCGGTGCTCATCGGGACCGTCGCCTACCTCGCCCCGGAGCTGCTCACCTCCGGACGCGCCGACGCCCGCGCGGACGTCTACGCCGCCGGGGTGGTCGCCTTCGAGCTGCTCACCGGCTCGCTCCCCTTCACCGGCGACGTGCCGGCCCAGGTGGCCTTCGCCCACGTCGCCCAGGACGTCCCCGCCCCCTCCTCCCGCCAGCCGCACCTGCCCGCGGAGGTCGACGAGCTCCTCGCCTGGGCGACGGCGCGCGACCCGTCGCTGCGCCCGCGCGACGCCGGCGAGCTGGCCGACGCGGTCCGCGAGGTGCGCCAGGGCCTCGACCCGGACGTGGCGGTGCGCGCTCCGGACGCGCCCGCGGTCGTCTCCGACGGGAGCACGCGGGCCATCAACCGCCACGAGCACGTGCTGGCGCTGCCCATCGGGGAGGCGCTGGAGGCGGAGGTGGAGCGCACCGGGCCGCTGCCGACCATCACCGGCCCGACGGAGCGCATCCCCCGCCGCCCTCTCCCCCGCCCCGGTGGCGGGCGCCGGGACCCCGAGGGCCGGGCCGGTGGTGCGCCGCCCGGCGGCTCCCGCCGGCAGAACACCCCGACCAACCCGGCCGCCTCCCTCATCGCACCGGCCGCACGCGGCGCTCGACCTTCGCCCGCCGTGGGCGGCGGCTCGGGGAGCGTCGCTGCCGGCGGGGGTGCCCGGCGACGCCGCCCGACGGCGCTCCTCGCGGTCCTCGGCGCCGTGGCCGTCGTCGGCGCGGTGCTCTGGGCCGTGCTCGCCGGCCCGCTGCAGCGCGTGGACGTCCCCAACGTCGTCGGGGCCAGCGAGTCCGAGGCCACGACGACGCTCGCCTCGCGCGACCTCGGGGTGAGCACGAGCGAGCAGTACAGCGAGGACGCGCCCGTCGGCGAGGTGGTCGCCACCCAGCCCGAGGCCGGCTCCGGGGTGCGCCCGGGCAGCGACGTGGAGCTGGTGCTCTCGCGCGGACCCCGGACCGTGGCCGTCCCCGACCTCACGAACACGCCGCTGGACGACGCCCGCGAGGCGTTGGAGGCCGTCGGGCTCGCCCTCGGGGAGATCACTGAGGGCTTCTCCGAGGACGTGGCCGACGGTGACGTCCTCGCCCAGGGCACGCCTCGCGGGGAGGAGCTGCGCCAGGGCTCCACGGTCGACGTCACCATCTCCCAGGGACGCCAGCCGATCGACGTCCCCGACGTGCGCGGGCTGAGCCAGGGCGACGCCGAGCAGCGCCTCACCGAGGCCGGCCTCAGCGTCGGGCAGGTCACCCGCCAGCGCGACCCGGAGGTCCCGCGGGACGCGGTCATCGCCGCCGACCCGTCCTCGGGCCAGCGCTTCCGCGGGGACCCGGTGGACCTCGTCGTCTCCGACGGGCCGGAGCAGGTGGCCGTCCCGGACCTCGTGGGCCAGCAGGTCGACCAGGCGCGCACGAGCCTGGCGGACCTCGGCCTCGGCGTGCAGGTGGAGAACGTGCTCGGCGGCATCTTCGGCACCGTGCGCGACCAGTCCGTCGAGCCGGGCTCGATGGTGGAGGTCGGCTCGTCGGTCACGCTCACCGTCGTGTGAGCCCTCGCTCCAGCGCACCGGGATGGTTCGTCACGGTCCG
>JARIBR010000316.1 GCA_029258695.1 Quadrisphaera sp. | reverse complement strand
CTCGGAGGAGAGCCACACCGGGCGCAGCTCGCGCTTGGCGACCGGCTCGAAGACCCGCGCGATCTCCTCGGCGTTCAGCGTCTCGTGCTCCATGAGCTCGAGCACGAGGGCGTCGAGCACGTCGCGGTACTCGACCAGCACCTCCCACGCCTCGTCGTGCGCGGCCTCGATGATGCGGCGGACCTCCTCGTCGACCACCTCGGCGACGCCCTCGGAGTAGTCGCGCTGGTGGCCCATGTCGCGGCCCATGAACACCTCGCCGCTGGGCTGCCCCAGCTGGATGGCCCCGACGCGCTCGCTCATGCCGAACTGGGTGACCATCTTGCGCGCGGTGGCGGTGGCCTTCTCGATGTCGTTGGAGGCACCGGTGGTGGGGTCGTGGAAGACCAGCTCCTCGGCCACGCGCCCGCCGAGGAAGTACGCGAGCTGGTCGAGCAGCTCGTTGCGCGACGTCGAGTACTTGTCGTCGAGGGGCAGCACCATCGTGTAGCCCAGCGCCCGCCCGCGCGGCAGGATCGTGATCTTGCTGACCGGGTCGGTGTGGCGCATCGCGTGCGCGACGAGCGCGTGACCGCCCTCGTGGTAGGCGGTGATCTTGCGCTCCTTCTCGCCCATGACCCTCGTGCGCTTCTGCGGCCCGGCGATGACGCGGTCGATGGCCTCGTCCAGCGCCCGGTCGTCGATCACGGTGCCCTCGCTGCGGGCGGTGAGCAGGGCCGCCTCGTTGAGCACGTTGGCCAGGTCGGCCCCGGACATCCCCGGGGTGCGGCGCGCCACCGTGGCGAGGTCCACGTCCGGAGCCATGGGCTTGCCCTGCGCGTGCACCGCGAGGATCGCCTCGCGGCCCTTGAGGTCGGGTGCGTCGACGGCGATCTGACGGTCGAAGCGGCCCGGGCGCAGCAGGGCCGGGTCGAGGATGTCGGGGCGGTTCGTGGCGGCGATGAGGATGACGTTCGTCTTGACGTCGAACCCGTCCATCTCCACGAGCAGCTGGTTGAGGGTCTGCTCGCGCTCGTCGTGCCCGCCGCCCATGCCGGCGCCGCGGTGGCGCCCGACGGCGTCGATCTCGTCGACGAAGATGATCGCGGGGGCGTTGTTCTTGGCCTGCTCGAACAGGTCGCGGACGCGAGAGGCCCCGACGCCGACGAACATCTCGACGAAGTCGGACCCGGAGATGGAGTAGAACGGCACGGCCGCCTCACCGGCGACCGCGCGGGCGAGGAGGGTCTTGCCGGTGCCCGGCTGGCCGTAGAGCAGCACGCCCTTGGGGATCTTCGCGCCGACCGCCTGGAACTTCGCCGGCTCGGCGAGGAACTCCTTGATCTCACGCAGCTCCTCGACGGCCTCCTGCGAGCCGGCGACGTCGGCGAAGGTGACCTTCGGCGTCTCCTTGGAGACGAGCTTCGCCTTGGACTTGCCGAACTGCATGACCCGGCTGCCGCCGCCCTGGGCGTTGGCGATGAAGAACCAGAAGAGGGCGACGAGCAGGAGGATGGGGAGCAGGCTGATGAGCAGGGTGCCCCACAGCGATCCCTGCGGCACCTCGTCGGTGAAGCCGTTCACGGGGTCGGCCGCGGCGACGGCGTCGACGACCTCCTCGCCGCGCGGGGTGACGTAGAAGAACTCGACCGACGTGCCCGCGTCCTCGTAGGGCTCGGCCAGGGTGAGCTCGACGCGCTGGTCACCGTCGGTGATCCGCGCCGCCGTCACTGCCCCGGGCTCGGCCAGCAGGTCGAGGCCGACCTCGGTGTCGACGAGCTCGGCACCGCCGTCGCGGCCGAGGACGTTGAAGGCGAGGAGCAGGATGCCCAGGGCGATGACGACCCACACCAGGGGCCCTCGGAACAGACGCTTGACGTTCATCGGTGTGGGCACACGGCCCGGTCCCCTCTGCTGCTCGGCTGGTCGGCAGTGCTCGACGAGAGATCGCCCCGGCGAGGTCGCGAGCCCACGACGCCGGCTCGTGATGTGTCAACGACCTCGGCGGGCCCAGGTGTTCCGCGAGCGCGCCGGTGGTCGCGGGCGTCTCGCGCAGGGCGAACACGCCGCCACCGCGCTCCGGCCGCTGGCGGCGGCTCGAGGTGACCGCCTCGGCGGGGTGCCCGCGCCCGTCAGCCGGCGTAGACGTGCTCGGCGAGCGTGCCGACGAAGCGCAGGTTGCGGTAGCGCTGGTCGTAGTCCAGACCGTAGCCGACGACGAACGCGTCGGGGATGTCGAAGCCCACGTACCGGACGGGCACGTCCACCTTGGCGGCGTCGGGCTTGCGCAGCAGCGCGAGCACCTCGACCGACGCGGCGCCGCGCGCCCGCAGGTTGCCCACGAGCCACGACAGCGTCAGGCCGGAGTCGATGATGTCCTCGACGATGAGCACGTCGGCGCCGCTGACGTCGGCCTCGAGGTCCTTGAGGATGCGCACCACGCCAGAGCTCTTCGTGCCCGAGCCATAGCTGGAGACGGCCATCCAGTCCATCGGCGCCTGCCGGTGCAGGGCCCGCGCGAAGTCGGCCATGACCATCACCGCGCCCTTGAGCACGCCCACGAGGAGCACGTCGCGGCCGTCGTAGTCGGCCTCGACCTCGGCGGCGAGCTCGACGAGCCGCTCGGCGATGGCCTCCTCGCTCACGAGGACCTCGGAGATGTCGGTGCCTGCGTCGCGCGCGTCCACAGGCGCAGCGTGCCACAGCCGCGCTCGGCGGCGACCATCCCGGGCAGGTGCACCGGACCGGGGCTCCCGTGCGGATCCAGCAGGCCGGACAGGGCCAGCACGTGAGCCCGGGTGAGCGCCGACGCCGGGGCTCCGGCGGCCAGGGCGGCGGAGCGCAGGACGCGGGTGCGCAGCGCCGGGAGCGCGGAGCCCAGCGGCGCGGTCGCGACGGTGACCTCTCGGGGCCTCCGCGCCGCGGCGTCCCCCGTCCCCCCGCGGTCCCCGTCACCGCCGTCACCGCTGATGCTCTCGTCGTCAGCACCGCTCTGGCCGTCAGCACCGCCTCGGACGGTGACCGCGCGGTCCGCGAGCTCGGCGGCGAGGGCGTCGAGGGCGTCGGCGTCCTCGCGCAGCAGCTGCGCCGAGCGGACCAGGGCGGTGGAGATCCCCGGCCCGAGCTCGTCCTCCAGCAGCGGCAGCACCCGGTGCCGCACGCGGGCCCGGGCGTGGGCCGGGTCGGCGTTCGAGGGGTCGGACCACGGGTGGAGCCCGCCCTCGCGGCACGCCTGCGTGGTCGTCGCCCGGCTGAGCGCCAGCAGGGGGCGGCGCAGCGCCGCGCGCACGGCGGGCATGCCGGCCAGCGAGCGCGCCCCGGAACCCCGGGCGAGCCCGAGGAGGACCTGCTCGGCCTGGTCGTCGGCGGTGTGCCCCAGGAGCACCGCGACGCCGCCGTGGCGCGAGCGGGCCTCCTCCAGCACGGCGTAGCGCAGCGCGCGGGCGTGGGCCTCGCTCCGGGGGCGCCGGCCCGGGGCGGCGCCGGGTCGCCGGCCGGCCGCACGAGTCTCGACGACCTCGACGACCTCGACGGGGTCGAGCCCGAGGCGGCGCGCGGCATGGCCCGCGGCGGCGGCGACGCCGGCCGAGCCCGGCGACCACCGGTGGTCCACGACGACCGCTCCGGCGCGGAAGGGCGGTGGCCGGCGCGGGGACGGCCCGCTGCCCGGCCCGAGGCCGCCGCGCCGGCGCCGGCGCCGGCTCGCGGCGGCCTCGGCGCCGGTCGCCGCGGCGAGGGCCAGGGAGTCGGCCCCGCCGGACAGCGCCACGAGGACCAGGGGCAGCGTGTCGTCCGTGGTCGCGGGTTCCTGCCCCCCCGCCGGTCCGCCGGGCTCACCGGCGAGGCGGGCGGTGAGCATTGCGGCGACGTCGGTGCGCACCGCGGTGCGCACCGCGCCCAGCGCCGGGGCGCCCCGGCCCCGCGGCAGGTCCTCGGCGGGCCCCGGCGCGCCGACCTGACGGCTCACCCGTGGACCCGCGCCACCCACCGCGCCGACTCGACGATCTCCGAGGGGCGCGGGAGGTTCTCCGGGCCGGACCACACCTCGTTCAGCCCCTCGTGGCCCACCTGCCCGACGACCTCGCGCACGAAGCGCGCGCCGTCGGTGTACTGGCGCAGCTTCGCGTCCATGCCGAGGAGCCCGCGCACCAGCCGGTCCAGACCCGAGCGCCCCGAGGCCCGGCGGCTCGTGAACCGCGAGCGGATGTGCGCGACGGACGGGATGACGCTGGGGCCCACCTCGTCCATCACCACGTCGGCGTGGCCCTCCAGCAGGGACATCACGGCGGTGACCTCGGCCATGGCGCGCCGCTGGGCGGGGCCGGCGAGGGCGCTGGCCAGCCCGGCGGACAGCGGGTCGTCGGGGTCGCGGGCTCCCTGCGACGAGCTGCCGCCGGTCAGCTCCTGCAGGCCCCCCGGCGCGGCGAGGCGTCGGACCAGGGCGAGGAGCCGCTGCGTCGGGGAGTCCTCGCCCTCGCCGCCGAGCACGTCGCTCGAGAGGCCGCGGGCGCGCTCGGAGAGGTGGTCGGCCAGCCACGGTGCGACGGCGAACTGCACGCGGTGGGTCTCCTCGTGCAGGGCGACCCACAGCCGGAAGTCACGCGGGTCCACCCTCATCTCGCGCTCGACGTGCACGACGTTCGGGGCGACGAGCAGCAGCTGGCCGCCGCGGGGGCCGAAGACGTCGTACTGGCCGAGGACGCGCGAGGACATCCACCCGAGCAGCGCGCCCATCTCGGTGCCGGTGACCTTCGAGCCCGCCGCGAGCGCCGCGTCGCTGCCGCCGGTGCCCCCGAGGCGGCCGAGGGTCCCCAGGGGTCCGGTGCGGGCCTGGGCCTTGGCGCTGGCGCGCTCGATGCGGGTGGCGACGGCCTCGCGCAGCACGGGGTCGAGGAGGGAGCGGAACGCGTCGACGTTCTCGCGCACCCAGGTGGCGCGGTCCACCACGCGCACGGGTGCGCCCCCCGGCACCTCCAGGCCGGTGACGGAGGCCACGTGCCCCGTGGCGGCCGTGGCGTGGGCGGAGAGCTCCGCGACGGCGTCCTGGGCGAGCGACAGCGGCACCGAGGGCCCGCGGGGAGCCAACCTCACCCCGACGCGCTGCGCCAGGTCCCAGTCGACGACCGACGGGGTCGAGCGCGCGGGGGCCGAACGCGCGGGGGCCAGGCCGGACGAGCCGGAGCGGGGCTCGGCCGGGCCGGAGCGGGACCCGGCCGGTCGGGTGGAGCCGTCGGGGGTGGGCGAGGTCATGCCCGCCACGGTAGGCGCCGCGGCGGACGGCCCGCCCGCCCAGCCGTCAGCGACAGCCGCAGGCCGCCAGCGCTGCGACGACGGCGTCGACCTCTCCCGGCGCGGTGCCGCTCCCCGGGACCTGGTCGGCGACGACGGCGAAGACGAGGGGCCGCCCGTCCGCGTCGACGAGGGTCCCTGCGAGCGACGACACACCGGAGAGCGTGCCGCTCTTGGCCCGGACGAGGCCGGCGGCCGGCACCGGCAGAGGGCCGCGGAAGCGCCCGGCGAGGGTGCCGTCGAGACCGGCGACGGGCAGCGCGGCCAGCAGCGGGCGCAGCCCCTCGGGAGCATCCGGCGCGGAGGCCCGGGCGAGCACGCCGGCGAGGACGGCGGGGGGCACCGCCGAGCCCCGGCCCAGCCCGCTGCCGCCCACCATGGTGGCGCCCGAGACGTCGACCCCCGTCTCAGCGACCGCCGCGAGCACCTCATCACCGGCCGCGGCGAAGATCGAGGCGTCGGTGGCGGTGATGCCCGCGTCAGCGGCCACGCGGAGCGCGAGGAGGTCCGCGAGGGTGTTGTCGGAGTCGGCCAGGGTCTGCGCCACCACCTCGCGCAGCGGGGCGGAGCTCACGCTCGCGAGCACGTCGGTGCCCGCGGGAGCCACCCCGCGCACCGGAGGCCCGGCGACGGGCACGCCCTGCTCGGCCAGGCGCGTGGCCAGCACCTGCGCCGCCGCCATGGACGGGTCCGCCTCCCGCCACGCGTAGGCCTCGGGTCTCAGGCGTCCCACGTCGATGGCCAGCGACGTCAGCGGGGCGACGTAGCCCGACGCCACGTCCGCGGTGCCCCACGACGGGCTCACCTGGGGACCGCCGCCCGTCAGCGTCTCGTCCAGGACGAGGGTGACCGGCGCCGTGGCCCCTCGCGCCTGGCGCGCGGCGGCCACCTGGGTCGCCAGGTCCTCCAGGCCGGCGTGCCCGGTCGTCGCGAAGGGATCACCCGCCCCGGGGGCGAGCAGCGCGTCGCCGCCGCCGACGAGCACGACCTCGTCCGGCCCCTGGCCGGCGACCACGGACGTGGTGGCCACCGACTCCGGCCCCAGGCGGTGCAGCGCCGCAGCGGCGGTGAGGACCTTGACGGTCGACGCCGGAACGCGCGCGGTGTCCCCGTCGGCGTCGTAGAGGACCGTGCCGGTCATCGCGTCGACGACGACCGCGCCCACGGACGGGCCCAGGGCGGGCGCCGTCAGCAGCGGCGCGAGGGTGGCGACGAGCACCGCCTCGTCGGGCACGGGCGCGGTGGGGCTCAGGGCCGGCAGCGCCCGCGCGGGAGAGGGGTCGACGGTGGCGCCGGGGGCCGGGGGCGGTTCCGTCACCTCACGCGCGACGGGCTGCGCCGCCGGCGAGGGCTGCGGTTCCTCCGGCGCGCTGGGACCGCGCTGCACCCCGCCGGCCACCGCGAGGCTGAGGACCAGCGCACCGGCTGCCGCCGCGGCGACGGTCGCCCGCCTCACGGGCGCTCGAGGTGTGTCGTCGCACGCACGGCGGAAGGCTCCCTGGGGTCTGGAGGATGTCGTAGGGGACACTGGCCCGGCTCACCAGCAACGACCGCGATCATAGGAGCCACCGTGGAGTTCGACGTCACCATCGAGATCCCTCGCGGATCCCGCAACAAGTACGAGGTCGACCACACCACCGG
>JARIBR010000301.1 GCA_029258695.1 Quadrisphaera sp. | reverse complement strand
TGACGGTGACCTCGTGGTACTCGGGGTGGATTCCGGTCTTCACAGGTGCTCCTCTTCTCGTGACCGCCGGGTCGCCGACCGCGCGGGCTGCGTGGTCGGCGTGAGCCGGTGTCTGGGTTCTTCAACGTCCGCGGACGGACGGTTCATCCTGCCAGAGCGCTCAGGCGGTGCCCGGCTGCTGCCCGGGGACGCCCGGTGCGGTCTGCTGCACCTGGCGCAGGAACTCGACGTTGGTCTTCGTCTCGCGCACCTTGCCCAGCAGCAGCTCGAGGGCCTGCTGGGAGTCCAACCCGGTGAGCACGCGGCGCAGCTTCCACATCACGGCCAGCTCCTCGCGGCCGAGGAGGATCTCCTCGCGGCGGGTGCCGGACGGGTTGACGTCCACGGCCGGGAAGATCCGCTTGTCCGCCAGGCGGCGGTCCAGGCGCAGCTCCATGTTGCCGGTGCCCTTGAACTCCTCGAAGATCACTTCGTCCATCTTCGAGCCGGTCTCGACGAGCGCGGAGGCCAGGATGGTCAGCGACCCGCCGTGCTCGATGTTGCGGGCGGCGCCGAAGAAGCGCTTGGGCGGGTAGAGCGCCGCGGCGTCCACACCACCGGAGAGGATGCGCCCGCTCGCCGGCGCGGCGAGGTTGTAGGCGCGCCCGAGGCGGGTGATCGAGTCGAGCAGCACGACCACGTCGTGCCCCAGCTCCACGAGGCGCTTGGCCCGCTCGATGGCCAGCTCGGCGACCGCGGTGTGGTCCGAGGCGGGCCGGTCGAAGGTCGAGGCGATGACCTCGCCCTTCACCGAGCGCTGCATGTCGGTGACCTCCTCGGGACGCTCGTCGACGAGGACCACCATGAGGTGCACCTCGGGGTTGTTGATCGAGATGGCGTTGGCGATGGCCTGCATCATCAGCGTCTTGCCGGCCTTCGGCGGCGAGACGATGAGGCCGCGCTGGCCCTTGCCGATCGGTGCCACGAGGTCGACGATGCGGGTCGAGGCGATCTGGCTCTCGGTCTCCAGGCGCAACCGCTCCTGGGGGTACAGCGGCGTCAGCTTCGAGAAGTCAGGACGCTTGCGCGCCTCCTCGACCGACGCGCCGTTGACGGTGTCCAGGCGCACGAGCGCGTTGAACTTCTTGTTCTGCGAGGCGTTGTCGCCCTCGCGGGGCTGCTTGACCGCTCCGGTGACCGCGTCCCCGGGGCGCAGGCCCGCCTTGCGCACCTGGCCGAGGCTGACGTAGACGTCACCCGGGCCCGTGAGATAGCCCGAGGTGCGCACGAAGGCGTAGGAGTCGAGCACGTCGAGGATGCCGGCGACGGGCAGCAGCACGTCGTCGTCGCGGACCTCGCCGGGCTCGTCCGGCATGCCCGCCGGCCCGTTCTCGCTGCCGCGGCGGCGCTTGGTGCGCTCCCGGTCGCGATACCGGCCCCGGCGACCGCGGCGACCACCGCGCTCGTCGTCGTCGTCGTCGCCGGAGAAGCGGTTCGAGCCGCTCTGGGTGTTCTGGCTCCGGGGCGGGATGTCGGGCAGGGTCGCCGGGCCGGTGGCGCTCACGGCGGGATCGGTCCGCGGGGTCTGCTCCGAGCGGTCACCGCGGGCAGGGCGCTCACCGTGCTGCCCACCGTTCTGCGAGGCCCTGTCCCGCTGGCCACCGTGCTGCGCATCGCCGCTCTGCTGACGGTCCGGGCGCTGACGCTCGTGCTGCCCTCGCTCACCCTGGTGGCGCTCGCCCTGCTGGCGCTCACCCTGCTGACGCTCGGAGCGGGACCGGCCACCGCGCTCGCTGAGCGCCGACTCCAGCTCGGCGCGCACGCGGGCGATCTCCTCCTCGGAGCGCCCGTGGTCGGGGCCGCCCGCGGGCTGGTCCGTCGACGAGGTCTGCTCCGTGGACGGGCCGGCCTGGGGCTGCTCCTCACGCGCCGGCGCGCTCCCTCCCCCGCCGTCCGCCTCGCCGCCGGGGTGGTCCTGCTCCCGACCGGTCGACCCGCCGGGGGCGCCCTGGGACGAGCGGGCCCGCCGGGAGCGGGTCGGGCGTTCGTCGCTGGTCGTCGGTGCGGCCGTCGGTGCGGTCGTCGGCACGGGGTCCTCGCTGCGCTGGGACGGGGCACGCTCCCCGTCGTCGGCCGCCGGGGTGCGCTCGGTGCGCTCGCTCGTGCCGGCACCCCTCCCGACCCGGGCCGTCCGGATGGTGTCGACGAGGTCGGTCTTGCGCATGCCGCTCGTCCCGGGAAGGCCGAGCTCGCGGGCGAGGGCCTGCAGCTCCGGGAGGCGCATCGTCGAGAGCGCCGGTGGGCGGCCGTTCCCGGCGCGCGACGGCGCCGGCTGCGCATCACCGTCGTTGGTGATCGCGGTCTCGGCGTCTGTGGTGGTGGTGGTCACGAAGGTCCTTCCCCTCGTCAGCGCACCGCGGTGGGCGGTGACGCGCTGGCCCGGCGTCGAGCCGGTGGAATCTGTCGTGAGGATCGGGCACCGCGAGGCCTCGGTGAGGGCAGCACGGCACGCCGGACGACGGTGATGGACCGGAGCACCGAACCGACGGGGCCGACCGCGTCGAGGCGGGACGGCCGTGGGTTCGTGGAGCTCGAGCAGACGATCAGGCCCCGGCGTTTCCCCACCCCCACGATGATCGTGGAGCGGGTGTCGGGTGCACCGGGAGCAACTCCCCTGCCGGTCCGGTGCCGACACTACCAGCACCGCCGCCATCCTCGCCGGCCCGCTCGTCCCGTGCCACTCCTCAGGCCACGTTCACCCGGACGCCCTCGTGCGCGACACCCGGGTCGAGCACGCGCCAGGCACCGTGTCGCGCCGCCGTGGCCGCGACATCCTCCTGGACGGCGGCCCGTCCGCGGCTCGACGCGGCGTGACCGTGGAGGACCAGGAGGGAGGGGCCCGCCCCGGAGACCACCGCGGCGTGACCAGAGTCACGCAGCGCGCGCAGCAGCGCCCAGGCGTGCGGCAGAGCGGTCGCGCGCTGCTCCTGGTGGAGCCGGTCCTCGGTGGCGGGCAGCAGGAGGTCGGGATGCTGCGTCAGGGCGTGCACCAGCAGCGCCGCCCGTCCCGCCGTGTGGGCGGCGTCGGCGTGGCGCACCTGCAGCGGCAGCATCGCCCTGGCCCGGGCCGTCGACAGCTCCGCGTCGGGCACGCACAGCAGCGCGCCGAGGTGGGGGTGGGGGTCGAGCCGGACGGCGCGCCACCGCTCGGCGGCGTCACCGCGGCCCGGTGCCGGCGCAGGAGCGGGTGGGGACCGGTGGGTCGCGGGCCGGCTCGTGGGCCAGGTCGTCGGCTGGCCCGCCGGCTGGGACCAGCCCAGCGTCAGGCCTCCCAGCAGGGAGGCAGCGGCGTTGTCGGGGTGACCCTCCATCGCGGAGGCGACGTGCAGCTGGTCGCCCTCGCTGGCGCCGCCCTCGAGCAGCGCGGCCGCCGCCGCGACACCCGCGACGACCGCCGCCGCCGAGGACCCGACCCCGCGCCCCAGGGGTACCCCGTTGCGCGCCCGCAGGTCCAGGCCGGGCTGCTCGGCGTCGGGGACCCCCGCCGCGTGCAGGGCAGCGCGCAGGGCACGGACGACGAGGTGGTTCTCGCAGCCGGGGCCCGAGCCGGCGGGGAGCAGGTGCGAGCCCGGGCCGCTGATCTCGATGCTCACCCCGGCACCAGGAGTGCGCGCGGTCACCTCCACCGCGTCGGTGAGCTCGAGGGCGAGCCCCAGGCTGTCGAAGCCCGGCCCGAGGTTGGCCGAGGACCCGGGCACCACGAGCGCGACGGTCCGACCCGTGACCACGCGCGGCGGTGGCGCGCCGCGCCGGAGAGCCTGTGCCGCTCCTGCCCCGCTCAGCGCAGGTCCAGCGCGGAGGCGGCCGAGGCGGCGTCCGCACCCACCCGCACCGGCGTGACCGGCGTGCCGGCGGCGTCCTGCAGCGCCCACTGCGGGTCCTTGAGGCCGTGACCGGTCACGGTGACGACCACCCGCAGGCCGGCGGCCAGCTCTCCCGCGCCGTGACGGGCGAGCAGCCCGGCGACGCCTGCCGCGGAGGCAGGTTCGACGAAGACGCCCTCGCGGGAGGACAGGAGCCGGTGCGCGGCGAGGATCTGCTCGTCGCTCACCGCCTCGATGACCCCGCCGGACTCCTCGCGCGCCGCGATCGCCTGGGTCCACGACGCCGGGTTGCCGATGCGGATGGCGGTGGCGATCGTCTCGGGCTCCTTCACCGGGGCCCCCTCGACGATGGGAGCGGCACCGGCTGCCTGGAAGCCCCACATCGCCGGCGTGCGGCTCGCGACGCCGTCCGCGGCGTACTCGGTGTAGCCCTTCCAGTACGCCGTGATGTTGCCTGCGTTGCCCACGGGCAGGCAGTGGACGTCGGGGGCGTCACCGAGCACGTCCACCACCTCGAACGCCGCGGTCTTCTGCCCCTCGATCCGGGCGGGGTTCACGGAGTTCACGAGCTCGACGGGGTAGTCCTCCGCGAGGTCGCGGGCCATCGTGAGGCAGTCGTCGAAGTTGCCGTCCACCTGCAGCAGCGTGGCTCCGTGGGCGATGGCCTGGCTGAGCTTGCCGAGAGCGATCTTGCCCTCGGGCACGAGCACCCCGCAGGTCATGCCCGCGGCGGTGGCGTAGGCCGCGGCGGAGGCCGAGGTGTTCCCCGTCGACGCGCACACCACCGCCTTCGCCCCTCGCTCCGCGGCGGCGGAGATGGCCATCGTCATCCCGCGGTCCTTGAAGGACCCGGTGGGGTTGCACCCCTCGACCTTGAGGAGCACCTCGCACCCGGTCACCTCCGAGAGGTGCCTCGCCGGCACCAGCGGGGTGCCGCCCTCCCCCAGCGTGATGACCGGGGTCGCCGGCCCGACGGGCAGCCGCTGCGCGTACTCGGCCAGCACCCCGGCCCACACGTGCGCCATCTCAGACCCCCTCCACCCTCAGCACGGAGACGACCGCCGCCACCGCGTCCAGCTCGGCCAGGTGATCGACGGTCGCGGCCAGGTCGCCGTCGCGCGCCTCGTGCGTGGTGATCGCGAGGACCGCGCCACCGGCCCCCACCGTCGAGCCGTCGTCGGCGGTCGTCGAGCCCTCGTCGTCGGAGCGCCCCGGCCGCTGGCGCACCGTCTCGATCGAGACGTCGTGGGAGGCGAAGACCTCGGCGACCGCCGCGAGCACGCCCGGACGGTCGGCCACGTCGAGGCGCACGTGGTACCTCGTGCGGGCCGCGCTGATCGCGCACACGGGCAGGTCGGCGCCGCCC
>JARIBR010000297.1 GCA_029258695.1 Quadrisphaera sp. | reverse complement strand
CGTGGACGCACCCCGCCACCGCCGTCCACGTGGCCGGTTCCGGGCGCGCGAGCGGGTCGTCGCCGCCGGCGCGGACCACGGCCACCGACACCGCGTAGGCGGGCAGCCCGTAGAGGTAGTTCACGGTCCCGTCGATGGGGTCCACGACCCACGTCAGGCCGCTCGTGCCGGCGACGAAGCCGTCCTCCTCGCCCAGCACCCCGTCCTCGGGGCGGGCGGCGGCGAGGGCGGCGCGCACGAGGTCCTCCGCGGCGAGGTCCATCGCCGTCACGACGTCGGTGCTCGAGGACTTCGTCGCGGCCACCCCCAGGCCGGGCGGGCGCTGGTCGCGCACCAGGGCCCCCGCGGCGAGCGCGCACTCCACGGCGAGGGCGAGCAGCTCGTCCGGGCGCTGGCCGACCGCACGGGAGCCGGGCGAGAGGGTCACGCAGCGCTCACGGGGGCGGGGTCGACCCACTCCACGCTGGCCGCCGCCGGCTTCTCCGGGGTGCGCAGGTTCACGCAGCAGGCCACCGGGCACACGTCCCACGAGGCCTCCATCGAGCCCACGGCCTCGCGCGGGGGGTCCTGCCCGGCCTCGGTGGCGAAGCGCTCCACCACGAGGTCCACCAGCGCCTCGACGAAGGCGGGCGCCGTGCCGGCCGTGCCGGCACGCTCCATGGGCAGACCGATCTCCTCGCAGGTCTCGCGGGCCTCGGTGTCGAGGTCGAAGGCGACCTCCATGTGATCGCTGATGAAGCCGATGGGCGAGATGACGACGCCCGTCGTGCCGGCGTCCTTGAGCTCGCGCACGAAGTCGTTGACGTCCGGCTCCAGCCACGGCTGGGTCGGCGGTCCCGAGCGCGAGCAGTAGGTCAGGCTCGCCGGCAGCGTGCGCCCGGTCTCCTCCGCCACCGCCGCGACCACCTGCTCGACGACGGAGAGGTGCTGGCGCTCGTAGCGGTGCCCGTCCGGCCCTGAGGTCTCCGCCATCGCCGTCGGGATCGAGTGCGTGACGAAGACGAGGTGCGGGTCCCGGTCGGCGCCGGGGGTCTCCTCGAGCCGCCGCAGGGCCGCGAGCACCGCGTCGGCGTTGGCGCGGACGAACCCCGGGTGGTTGAAGTAGTGGCGCACCTTGTCCGCGTGCATGGCCCGGCCCTCGGCGGCCAGCGTGAGCTGGGCTCCGGCGATGTCCTCGCGGTACTGCCGGCAGCCGGAGTAGGAGGAGTACGCGCTGGTCGCCAGGACGAGGAAGCGCCGCGCCCCCGCGTCGTGAGCCTCGCGCACCACGTCCGTCAGGTAGGGGGCCCAGTTGCGGTTCCCCCACAGGACGGGGAGGTCGCCGAGACCGCGGGCGGCGAGCCCGTCGCGCAGCGCGGCGAGCAGGGCGCGGTTCTGGTCGTTGATGGGGCTCCTGCCGCCGAACGCGAAGTAGTGCTCCCCCACCACCTCGAGGCGCTCGCGGGGGATGCCGCGGCCGCGGGTGACGTTCTCGAGGAAGGGCACGACCTCCTCGGGGGCCTCGGGACCACCGAAGGAGGCGAGGACCAGCGCGTCGTAGGGCAGGGCGCTCTCGCCGGGCGGGGTCGAGGTGGGCTCGTTCATGAGGCCATCGTGCCAAGATGGCAGCCGTCGCGCGTGCTGGGGCCGCGTCCCGTCGTGCGCGGGGCCGGCCGTGGCGGCCCGGCACCCGGTGGACCGCCGGGCCGCACCACCGCGCTCGGGGTGGGATGCGTCGTCGACGAAGGAGGAGCAGACGGTGCGAGAGGGCTCGGACGGGACGGACGACGGGGACGCCCAGGTGCTCAGGGTGCGCGGGACGCGCCCGGCCGGGGGCGCCGACCGAGGTCAGGCTCCCGACCCGTCGGACGAGCCGGTGCTGGTGCTCACCTCGGCGTCCGGGCAGGTCTTCCACCTCCCGGTCGACGGTTCGCTGCGCGCGGCCATCCGCACCGCCAGCACACCGGCCCAGGCGCCCGTCGGCTCGACCACCGAGCACCTGCGGCCCAAGGACATCCAGGCACGCATCCGCGGCGGTGAGTCGGCCGCGGAGGTCGCGGAGTCGGCGGGCGTGGCCCTCGACGCCGTCGAGCGGTACGCCGGGCCGGTGCTCGCCGAGCGTGCGCACGTCGCGACGCTGGCCCGGGCGACGGTGGTGCGCACCGCACGCTCGCTCCCGTCCCTCGAGGACCTCGTGCGCCACCGGTTGGCCTCGCGCGGGGTGGCTCTGGACGGGGTGACGTGGGACGCCTGGCGCCGCGGCGAGGCCGGCTGGGTCCTCCAGGTGGGCTTTCGCGCCGGCACGCGCGACCGGGTCGCGCAGTGGCGCTACGAGGCGGCCGCGGACAGCGTCGACGCCCTCGACGACGAGGCTCGCTGGCTCTCCTCCTCCCACGAGGCCGAGACCGGCACCGGCGGCCGTCGCCTCAACCCGGTCCGGGTCTTCGACGTCGAGGCGGACGGCGGGCTCGACGCCTCCCCGCAGCACCCCGGGCCGCTGCCTCCGGTCCCGGGCGACGCGTCGGCGCCCGGGGGCGCCGACGACGACCTCGGGGACGCTGGCGCGACGGGTGAGGACCACGACGAGGTCGCGGCCCGCACGATGGACCTGCTCGACGCGCTGAGCGACCGTCGCGGGCGCCGTCAGCCCCTGACCGACCTCGACCTGGACGACCTGGACGACGGCGACCTGGACGCGTCCGCCCTCGACGACGTCACCGGTGCTCCCGGGGGCCGCGGTGACGTCGAGGGGGACGACGGCGGGCTCGGCCCCGGGTACGGCAGCGGTTTCCCCGCTCACCTCCTCGCTCCCTCCGGGGGGCCGGGTCCGAGGAGGGGGCGCAGCGGCTCCCACCTGCGCGCCGTCGCGGGCACGGGCGACGGCGACCGTGACGGCGACGGCGGGCGCGGCGACGGGACCGGTGCGGGCGATGACGACGGCAGGGGCGGCGAGGCGGGCGCCGCCGAGGCGTTCGAGCGCGCTCCGACCGACCC
>JARIBR010000277.1 GCA_029258695.1 Quadrisphaera sp. | reverse complement strand
CCGGTGTGCACGCCCATGGGGTCGAGGTTCTCGATGGAGCACACGACGACGACGTTGTCCGCGCCGTCGCGCATCAGCTCCAGCTCGTACTCCTTCCACCCGAGGATGGACTCCTCGAGGAGCACCTCGGTGGTCGGTGAGGCGGCCAGCCCGGCGCCGGCGATGCGGCGCAGCCCGGCCTCGTCGTGGGCGAACCCCGAGCCCAGGCCGCCCATGGTGAACGAGGGCCGGACGACCACGGGGTAGCCGCCGAGGTGCTCGACCTGGGCGAGCGCCGTCTCGACGTCGTGGACGATGACGGACGCCGCGGAGTCGGCGCCGCAACGCTCGACGACGCCCTTGAAGGCCTGGCGGTCCTCGGCGAGGCGGATCGCGTCGACGGAGGCGCCGATGAGCTCCACGCCGTGCCGGGCCAGCGCGCCGTTCTCGTGCAGGGCGATGCCGGCGTTCAGCGCCGTCTGCCCGCCGAGGGTCGGCAGGAGCGCGTCGGGCTTCTCCTTGGCGATGATCGCCTCGAGCACCTCGGGGGTGATGGGCTCGACGTAGGTGGCGTCGGCCATCTCGGGGTCGGTCATGATCGTCGCGGGGTTGGAGTTGACGAGGACCACGCGCATCCCGCTCTCGCGCAGCACCCGGCACGCCTGGGTCCCGGAGTAGTCGAACTCGGCGGCCTGGCCGATGACGATCGGCCCGGAGCCGACCACCATGACCGAGGTGATGTCGGTGCGTGCGGGCATCAGGGCGCTCCAGAATCTAAGACGAGACGACGCACACCGTCTCGGAAAACTTGAAAACTCTTCGAACGGTTGCTTTCCACATTCATGTTCGCCGCTACCGCGCTTGCGGTGGCGCCCTTGATGAGTCGCTCGCCATACCCCTTGGAGACAAGCAGCCGCTCTAACGCCCGCCAGGCGCCACCCGCGATCGCATCCGGGTCCCTATAGCGTGCCTGACTCGCCAGAGATGTTGGCAGCCTAGGATAGGCAGCTGTTAGAGCCGGGATGTCTCCGAAAAACCATGACTCGAGGTGTTCTACGATTATTCGAGTGCACGCGTCCGCTGGGCGCGCTGGAAGGGCCGTAGTTAGGCTAATCAAGCCAGAGTCGGCCAGGATGCCTTCCACGTTTTGCTTGAGCTTCGTACAATCGTCTTTATCGCGATCGATTAGAACCACGACACGAAGTTCAGTGTCACGCATCCAGTTTCTGTATCCAGCTAGTCGTTGGGGTAGTTTCCGCAGCAGGTCAGGCCTGCCGTTGAACACGCGGACGGCAAAAGGCGTGTCAGGAATTATTTCGGGAAGTATCACGTCAAGCACGGCCTTGCAAGACGGCTCCTCTGCAAGGATTTCAACGGAGGTCACCACAACGCAGCCTGCGCAGTGGGCGCCCCTACATTGAAATACCCCTCCATCCAGAGGTCGCCGAGCTGACCGCGCTGCTGAGTCATCTCTTCGACTGCTCTGAGACTGGAGGTTCTACTCAATTGTGCAAAACCGTCCTCCCCTCGGTGAACGATCCAAAGTTCATCAGGCCTCAGCGCGTTGGCGAACTGCGGCGAGTGAGTTGTCACCAGAACCTGACTGCGACCGGCCGCCATTCGTGCCTCATCGGCAAGAAGAGGCAGCAATCGTGGATGCAGCTGGTTCTCAGGCTCTTCGATACCAATAATACTCGCCGGCGATGGATCGTAGAGAACGGTCAGGTAGGCGAACAGTTTCAATGTGCCGTCCGACGTAAACCGTGACAGAATGGGTTCGTCAAATGGACCATCCTTGAGCCGCAGCAACAAGCGCCCGTCTTCGAGCGGTGTTGACGTGATCGCTTCCAGGTGTGGAACTCGCCGCCGCAACGCCTGGTAGATTTCTTCCAGTCGATCCACATGCCGCTCTTGTAGATACTGCACCACGTTGGGCAAGTTGTCGCCGGTCCGAGACAATCGTTCGGCTGGACCCGACATTGGAGTCGTCCTTGTTTCCCCAGCGCTAATGTATGAGAGGTACCACCCCGATATGAACCGGCGGAGAGCCGATACCTGCGGGTAGCGCGTGAGTTGACCGAGCGTTGATACCGCTAAGAGGTCTGGAGAATCCAGTTTTTCGACCTGCCGCTCTCCCCGTGCATCATCGTATACAAAACCCTCACCCCGGGCAAATGCAAGAATCTCCGTTGGCCTACCCCTCTTGCTCATCGTCCATCTCAACCGTTCGGAGAGGACGACCGGAACGCCAGCTTCTTCGCCGATCTCCAATGTGTAAGTCACAAGATTTGCATTTTTATTGGCGCGGTACTGGATTTCGAAGAATACTGGTCCGTCCTCCCCTCGACTGCGAATCTCCGCCATGCGATTACGTGCATCCCAAGCCCCGCGCAGGCCGCTAGTAAAAGATTCGTTGAGAAAAGCTACGGCGTCGAACACGGTGGACTTTCCGCTACCGTTAGGGCCTAGCAGAACGGTGAGCGGAGTCAGGTCGCTTAACTCGACATCTCGGAGAACCCGGTAATTGCGAATAGTTAGACGTTTGACGAGCGGCTGGTTAATGGCCATCGACATGCTCCTCGAACATCGCAACGAATCGGTCGAACAGGTGGTTGGCGTCATGGGGGCCGGCGGCCGCCTCGGGGTGGTACTGCACGGAGAACGCCGGGATCTCCAGCAGGCGCAGCCCCTCGACGACGCCGTCGTTGAGGGAGACGTGGCTGACCTCGGCGCGCCCGTAGGGGGTGTCGAAGGGCTCGCCGACCACCGCGTCGACGGCGAAGCCGTGGTTCTGCGAGGTGATCTCCACCGCGTCGGCGGCGAGGTCCTTCACCGGCTGGTTGACCCCGCGGTGGCCGAAGGGCAGCTTGTAGGTCGGCAGGTCCAGCGCCCGGCCGAGGAGCTGGTTGCCATAGCAGATGCCGAAGAAGGGGAGGCGGCGGTCGAGCACCTCGCGCAGCAGGGCGATCTCCGTGCCCGCGGCCGAGGGGTCGCCGGGGCCGTTGGAGAAGAACACCGCGTCGGCGCCGGTCGCCTGGACGTCCGCGATGCTCGCCGTGGAGGGCAGGACGTGCACCTCGACGCCGCGCCGGGCCAGCTCGCGCGGCGTCGAGGACTTGATGCCGAGGTCCACCGCGGCGACGACGGCGCGCCGCTCCCCCACCGCCGGCACGACGTAGGCCTGCGGCGTGGTGACCTCCGCTGCGAGGTCAGCGCCGGTCATCGACGGGGCGGTGCGCACCTGCTCGACCAGCTCGTCGAGCGGGGCGTCGGCGGCCTCGCCGGAGAAGATGCCCACCCGCATGACCCCGCGCGAGCGCAGGTGGCGGGTCAGCATCCGGGTGTCCACGCCGGAGATCCCCACGACGCCCTGGGCGGCGAGGACGTCGGCCAGCTCGCGCGTCGAGCGCCACGACGAGGCGCGCACGGCGGGGTCACGGACGACGAAGCCGGCCACCCAGACCTGGCGCGACTCGTCGTCCTCGTCGTTCCAGCCGGTGTTGCCGACGTGCGGGGCCGTCATCATCACCACCTGACGGTGGTAGCTGGGGTCGGTGATCGTCTCCTGGTACCCAGTCATGGCGGTGCAGAAGACGGCCTCCCCGACGGTCGTGCCGACCGCGCCGTAGGCGGCGCCGCGCGCGGTGGTGCCGTCCTCGAGGACGAGGACCGCGCCGCCGTGCGGCGTGGTGCTGGCGTCGGCGCTCACGACGCCACCGACCCGGTGGTCCCGGTGAGCCCGTCCACGGCGGCGACGAGGTCGTCCGCGTCGCGGGGGTCGCGCAGGTGCAGCGCGGTGTCCACGTCCTCGCCCCCCAGCCTCCAGGTGATGACCACGAGCCCTCCTCTTCCGGCGACGACCTTCCCGACCTGCCCGCGCCGGCGCTGCGCGCCGATCACGTCCGTGCCCGGCAGCAGCAGCGAGCGCGCGCCGTCACGCCGGATGACCACCGCGCCGCCGACCACGCCCACCCCGGCGCCGCTGCGCGCCCCGAGGCCGTGCGCGGCGACCCGCTCGAAGGAGCGGCCCGCGGGCACGGTCGAGACGTACACGGCCTCCGCGAGCTCCTCCCCCGGCGCCGGGTCACCCGGGCTCAGCGGCTCGGGCAGCCCGCCCTCGACGGCCTCTCCCGCGGCGCGGCGGCGGCGCCACGAGCGCGCCATGAGCGCCCAGACGACCGGCACGAGCACCAGCAGGAGGGACCCGTAGAGGATCCGCAGGGCGTCCTCGCTCACCGGGCGCCGCCCGGTCCGCCGTGCTCGAGGCCCGCCGGTCGGGGCGTCGCCAGCCGGCCGCCGAGCACCACGGGGTGCCCGCCGAGCACCGTCGCGACGACCGCGCCGGGCAGCACCGTGCCGGCGAAGGGGCTGTTGCGCCCGCGGCTGGCGTGCTCCGAGGGGTCGACGACGGTGCGGGCGCTGGGGTCGAGCACGACGAGGTTCGCGCGGGCGCCGGGCTCCAGCGCCTCGCCCTGGCCCCCGACGCGGCCGATGGCCGCCGGCGCGCTCGACATCACGCGCGCCAGGCCGGCCCAGTCGAGGTGGCCCGGCTCGACGAGGGCGCTGATGGCCACCGACAGCGCGGTCTCGAGCCCCGTCATGCCCATCGCGGCTCCGGCCCACTCCCCCTCCTTGGCCTCCAGCGGGTGGGGGGCGTGGTCGGTGGCGATGACGTCGATGGTCCCGTCGGCGACCCCCTCGCGCAGCGCCGCGACGTCGTCGGGGGTGCGCAGCGGGGGGTTCACCTTGTACAGGGGGTCGTAGCCGCGGACGCGCTCGTGGTCGAGCACGAGGTGGTGCGGGGTCACCTCCGCGGTCACCGCGACGCCGCGCTGCTTGCCCCACCGGATCAGCTCGACGGACCCGGCGGTGGAGACGTGGCAGACGTGCAGGCGGGAGCCGACGTGGTCGGCGAGCAGCATGTCGCGGGCGATGATCGCCTCCTCGGCGACCGCCGGCCAGCCCCGCAGCCCGAGGACGGAGGAGACGGTGCCCTCGTGCATCTGCGCGCCGTCGGTCAGGCGCGGCTCCTGCGCATGCTGGGCGATGACGCCGTCGAAGGCCCTGACGTACTCCAGGGCGCGGCGCATCACCAGCGCGTCGTCGACGCAGCGGCCGTCGTCGGAGAACACGCGCACCCCGGCGACGGAGTCGGCCATGGCGCCCAGCTCGGCGAGCTGCGCGCCCCCCAGCCCCAGGGTGACGGCGCCGACCGGGCGCACCTCGGTCCACCCGGCCTCACGCCCCAGGCGCCAGACCTGCTCGACGACGCCGGCGGTGTCGGCGACCGGCTCGGTGTTCGCCATGGCGTGCACGGCGGTGAACCCGCCGCGCGCCGCGGCCCGCGACCCGGTGAGGACCGTCTCGGCGTCCTCGCGGCCGGGCTCGCGCAGGTGGGTGTGCAGGTCGACCAGGCCGGGGAGGGCGACCAGGCCCGCGCCGTCGACCTCCGTGACGTCGCCGTGGTTCGCGCGCAGGGTCGCCAGCACGTCGGCGTCGGCGCCGCCGGCCGGCAGCAGCGCGTCGATCGCGCCGTCGACGACGACGAGGTCGGCGTGCTGCCCGCCGAGGGGGGCGACGTCGCGCAGGACGAGGGCGGTCATGGGGTCTCCGATCCGGCGAGCATGAGGTAGAGCGCGGCCATGCGCGTGGCCACGCCGTTGGCGACCTGCTCGACGATCCGCGACCGCGGCCCGTCGGCGGCCTCCGCGCTGATCTCCAGGCCGCGGTTCATCGGGCCGGGGTGCAGGAGCACCGCGTGGGGCGCCAGGGCGGCGAGGCGGGTGGCGTCCACGCCGTAGCGGCGCGTGTACTCCCGCGCTGAGGGGAAGAATGAGGCCTGCATCCGCTCGAGCTGGACGCGCAGGACCATCACCGCGTCGATCGGGCCCTGCTCGCCGGCGAGGACGGCGTCGAGGTCGGTGGAGACCTCGCACGGCCAGGACGCGACGCCCACGGGCAGCAGGGTCGGCGGGGCGACGAGCGTGACCCGCGCGCCGAGGGTCGCCAGCAGCAGGACGTTGGAGCGTGCCACGCGGCTGTGGAGCACGTCGCCGACGATGACCACGCGGGTCCCGGCGAGGTCGCCCGTGGGTCCGGCGAGCGCGCGGCGGAGCGTGAAGGCGTCGAGCAGGGCCTGCGTGGGATGCTCGTGGGTCCCGTCGCCCGCGTTGAGCACCCTCGCGTCGATCCAGCCGGCGGTGGCCAGGCGGTGCGCGGCGCCGGACGCGGGGTGGCGCACCACCACGGCATCGGCGCCGATCGCGGCGAGGGTGAGCGCGGTGTCCTTGAGCGACTCCCCCTTGGAGACCGACGAGCCCTTGGCCGAGAACGTGATGACGTCGGCGGACAGCCGCTTCGCGGCGGCCTCGAAGGAGATGCGGGTGCGCGTGGAGTCCTCGTAGAAGAGGTTGACCACGGTGCGCCCGCGCAGCGCGGGGAGCTTGTTGATCTGACGCCCCGAGGTCGCGGCCATCTGCTCGGCGACGTCGAGCAGCTCGACCGCCTCCGCCGCCGTGAGGTCCCCCGCGGAGAGCAGGTGCTTCACGAGAGGTGCTCCGGCTCCGCGTCCGAGCCGGTCCCCGCGACGGTGCTCCCGCCGGGCCCCGCGTCCGGCGCTGCGGCGGTGGGCGCGGCTGACGACGACGGCTCGATGAGCACGGCATCGCGTCCGTCGGTCTCGGTGAGCAGGACGCTCACCCGCTCCGCCGCCGACGTCGGGAGGTTCTTGCCCACGTGGTCCGCGCGGATCGGCAGCTCGCGGTGCCCCCGGTCCACGAGCACCGCCAGGCGCACCGCTCGCGGGCGCCCGAGGTCGGACAGGGCGTCCAGGGCTGCACGGACGGTGCGCCCGGAGCTCAGCACGTCGTCGACGAGGACGACCACGCGGTCGTCGATGCCCGAGGGCGGGACCTGCGTGGGTGACGGCGGGCGTGCGGGATGAGCGCGGAGGTCGTCACGGTGGAGGGTGACGTCGAGGGAGCCGACCAGGTCCGGCAGGGTGCCCTGCTCGAGCCCGTCACCGCCGCGCAGGGCGGGCTCGATGTCGGCGAGACGCCGACCCAGCCGGCCGGCGAGCGGGACCCCCCGACGAGGGATGCCGAGGAGGAGGAGACCAGAGGGCCCGTGGTTGCGCTCGAGGATCTCGTGCGCGATGCGCGTCAGGGCTCGGGAGACGTCGTCGCCCCCGAGGACCTCACGGGAGGCGGGCACGGCTGAGGGACCGGTGATGGTGGGCTCCTTCCCCGCCTCACGGGACGGAGGTTGAAGGACGACGCGACGCACGCTAGCGCAGCGCCGGGGCCCATGACGACGCCTCCCTCGCGCAGCCCTCGGTCGACGCGGAGCGGTGGCGTCGGCCTATGATGAGTGGTCACCCTCTGTTGTCACTCATGGTGGTGGCGCGCCACTGGTGGTGACGATCTACGCCCGTGCGCGGCAGTAGGCTTGCCAATATCGTGACGGACCGTGACTCTCTCCTGGAGCACCTCCGGTGAAACCCCGCCGGCGGGCCGGAGGCAGGATGCAGAGCAGGAGAGGAAGTGTCGTGGCAGAGGAGAACTCAAGCTACGCGAAAGCGCTGGGAGGTCGCCTGAGGGCGATCCGCACGCAGCAGGGGCTGAGCCTGCAGGGCGTCGAGCAGCGCAGCGGCGGGCAGTGGAAGGCGGTGGTCGTCGGCTCGTACGAGCGCGGTGACCGGGCCGTGACCGTCCAGCGGCTCGCCGAGATCGCCGACTTCTACGGGGTGCCGGTCTCCGCGCTGCTGCCCGACTCGGGCCCCGCGGGGCACGCCGAGCCGCCGCCGAAGCTGGTGCTCGACCTCGAGCGCCTGCAGTCGGTGCCGAGCGAGAAGGCGGGCCCCCTGGCGCGCTACGCCCAGACCATCCAGAGCCAGCGCGGGGACTACAACGGCAAGATCCTCTCGATCCGCGCGGACGATCTGCGGGCGTTGGCGGTCATCTACGACCTGCCGCCCAGCGACCTCGCCGAGGAGCTCATCGGGTGGGGTGTGCTCTCGTCCGAGGCGCGCCGCGCGGTGCGCCCCCACGGCGAGCTGAGCTGAGCTGACCCGACCGGTCACCAGGTCGAGTTGACGGGCCCCGACACCTCCGCGTGAGGTGTCGGGGCCCGCCGTGCGAGAGCCCTCGGTGGCGCCGAGGAGGCCCGCACCCCGCGCGGGGTGCGGGCCTCCTCGACGTGGGAGCGGGGCCTCAGCCCGTGATCGAGCTCAGGACGTCGGGGTTGGCCTCGAAGAAGGCGTCGACCGCCTCGGCCTCCTGGCCGTCGCCGTACTCGTTGACGACCATGTCCTCCAGCTGGCCGTACTGCTCGTCGGTGAGGGTGAAGTCCGCCATCATCGCGGCGACGTCGGGCATGTCGTCCGAGAACCCCGACCGGGCCAGCTCGTGCAGGCCCTCGGCCTCACCGAGCGCGCCCATGGGGTCCTCGAGGTCCTTGACGGGGAACTGCTGGTTGGCCCAGAACGGGCGCCACAGCGTGACGACGATGTCCTCCTGCGCGTCCGTCGCCGACTGCAGCTCGGCGAGCATCGCGGTGGTCGAGGACGTCTGGAGCTCGTAGGCGTCCAGGCCGTACCCGGGGATGACGTCCTCCTGGGTGGCCCGGGTCAGGCCGGCGCCGGGCTCGATGCCGACGATGCGCCCGCCGAACCGCTCCTCGGCGCCCACGAGGTCCTCGATGGAGGTGATGTCGGTGTACTCGGGGACGGCGAAGGTGAGCTTCGCGCCGTCGTACCAGGTCCCGAGGTCCTCGATATCGTCGCCGTACTCCTCCATGTACTGGGCATGGGTCACCTCCGGCCAGGCCGAGGGGTACACGTCCACGTCGCCCTGGGCGAGCCCGGCGTAGAGGGGCGCGGCGTCGTTGATGGTCTGCATCTCGACGTCGTAGCCCTGGTCCTCCAGGACGTGCTCCCAGACGTAGGCGGTGCTCAGACCGTCGGTCCAGGAGGGGATGAACCCGAGGGTGACGGTGCCGCCGCCCTCGGTCGTGCTCTCGCCGCCGGCCTCGGCGGGCTCGTCGCTGCTGCCGCAGGCGCTCAGGGTGAGGCCGGCGACGATCGCGGCGGCGGCCAGTCGCGTGGCGCCGGTGATGGGCTTCTTCACGGGGTGTCCTCTCGTCGTGCGGGCCCCTCCGGCGGAGCGGCCCCGCATCGGGTGGTTCGTGGGGTCGGATGGTTCGCGGGGTCGGGTGGTTCGCGGTCGCGGGCCGACGGGTGCCTCGCCCGCCACAGCGCTCTGCCCTAGCGAGCGGCCGCCGTGGCGCCGCCGGCAGGACGGCTCGGCTGCGCGCCGGCGGTGTCCTCGCCGTCCTGGGTGGACCCGGTGTGGTCGGAGCTCCCACCGCTCGCCTCGACGGTGGTCGTCGTCGACCCCCCGCGGCCCACCATGGACCGGAACCGGCCCAGGCGTCCGCTCACCGCGCCCGCCGTGCCGAAGGACGAGGTGAGCCGGTCGAGGTAGATCGCGAGGATGACCACCGAGATGCCCGCCTCGAAGCCGAGACCCAGGCGCAGGCTCGCGATCGACTCGACGACGCTCTTCCCGAGCCCCGGAGCGCCGATGAACCCGGCGATGACGGCCATCGACAGGGCCAGCATGATGACCTGGTTGATGCCCGCCATGATCGTCGGCAGGGCCAGCGGGAGCTGGATGCCGCGCAGGATCTGACGCGACGAGCCCCCGAAGGCGGTGCCGGCCTCGACGACCTCTGCGTCCACCTGGCGGATGCCCAGCTCGGTGAGCCGCACGCCGGGGGGCAGGGCGAAGATGACGGTCATCACCAGGCCCGGGACGACGCCGATGCCGAAGAAGGCGACGCCGGGGATGAGGTAGACGAAGGCGGGCATCGTCTGCATGAAGTCGAGCACCGGTTTCGTCACCGCGCTGGCCGCCTGGCTGCGTGCGGCGAGGATGCCCAGCGGGATCGCGATCACGGCGGCGACCACGGTCGCGAGGAGGATCACCGCCAGCAGCTGCATGGCCGCCGCCCACAGCTCCATGCTCACGATGAGCAGCAGGGCGACGGTCGACAGGACGCCGAAGCGCACCGACCGGATCACGAGACCCAGCAGGCCGAGCAGCACCACCATGACGATGGGCGGGAGGAAGAGCAGCGCGGCGGTGAAGCCGTCGACCACCACGGACAGCGCGTCGGCGAAGACGTCGAGCGCCGGCCCGGCGACGTCGTTGACCCAGTCGACGGCGTCGGCGACGGCCTCGCCCACGGGGACCCGGGGCAGCGGGAGCAGGCGGGTGCCGTCAGCCACGGACGACCTCCTTCCGGTGAGGAGCGGGGGCGGGTGACGAGCCGGCGGGCGGGGCGGTCTGCGCGCTCGAGCCGCGCTGCTCGCCCGGCCCGTTCTCCGTGCCGCTGAGGGCGGAGAGCATGGCGGCCTGGGTGACGACGCCCTCGACGCGGTCGCCGTCGCCCGTCACCAGGACGGGTCGCCCGCTCTCCGCGGCGGGCCGCAGCAGGTCCGCCAGCGGTGTCGAGCGGTCGACGCTGACCCAGCCGCCGAGGTCCGCGTCGTCCGGGCGCCCGGGGGTCATGACGTCGGCGGCGGTGAACACCCGGCCGCGGTCGACGTCGGCGAGGAAGCGGGTGACGTACTCGTCGCCAGGCGAGCGCAGGATGTCCGTGGGCGTCCCGCTCTGCACCACACGACCCTCCCGCATGATCATCACCTGGTCGCCGAGGCGCATGGCCTCGTTGAGGTCGTGCGTGATGAAGACGATGGTGCGCTGCAGGGAGGTCTGCAGCTCCTTGAGCTGGTCCTGCATCTCCCGGCGGATGAGCGGGTCGAGGGCGCTGAACGCCTCGTCCATGAGCATGATGTCGGTGCCCGAGGCCAGGGCGCGCGCCAGCCCGACGCGCTGCTGCATCCCGCCGGAGAGCTCACCGGGACGGGAGTCGGCGTTGCCGGCGAGCCCCACCATGTCCAGGGCCTCACCGGCGCGCTCGCGCCGCTCGGCGCGGTCCACGCCGCGGATCTCCAGGGCGTAGGCGGCGTTGTCGAGCACGGTGCGGTGCGGCAGGAGCGCGAAGTGCTGGAACACCATGCTCAGGCGCTCCTGGCGCACCCGGCGCAACCCGTCCTCGTCGAGGCGGGTGAGGTCCTCGTCGCCGACGTGGACGCTCCCCGCGGTAGGGGTGAGCAGCCCGTTGAGCATGCGGATCAGCGTCGACTTGCCCGAGCCGGAGAGGCCCATGACCACGAAGATCTCTCCGGGCTCCACCTCCAGGTCGACGTCGACGACGGCCGCCGTGGCGCCGTCACGACGGACGTCTGCCGTCTTCGCGCCCGCCTGGAGGCGCCG
>JARIBR010000243.1 GCA_029258695.1 Quadrisphaera sp. | reverse complement strand
CGCCACGCCGGCCCAGATCGCCGGGCTGCTGGTGGGCCTGGCGGCGAAGGGCGAGACGGTCGAGGAGGTCACCGGCATCGCCGACGCGATGCTCGACGCCGCGGTCCCGCTGTCACTGGACCCGGGGATCCAGGCGGCCAGCGTGGACGTGGTCGGCACGGGCGGCGACCGGGCCGGGACGGTGAACCTCTCGACGATGGCCGCCCTGGTCGTGGCAGGGGCAGGTGTGCCGGTGGTCAAGCACGGCAACCGGGCCGCCAGCTCGCAGTGCGGGACCGCGGACGTGCTCGCCGAGCTCGGCGTGCGTCTGGACCCGCCGCCGTCACGGGTCGCCGAGCTCGTCGTGGAGGTCGGCATCACCTTCGTGTTCGCGCCGTCCTTCCACCCCTCGACGGCGCGGGCGGCGCCGGTGCGCCGCGACCTGGGCATCGCGACGGTCTTCAACCTCCTCGGCCCCCTGACCAACCCCGCGCGCCCGGGTGCGGCGTCGATCGGGGTGGCCTCGGCGAGCGCCGCGCCCCTCGTCGCGGGAGTGCTCGCGAGCCGTGGCACCCGCGCGCTCGTGGTCCGCGGCGACGACGGTCTCGACGAGCTGACCCCCACCGGCCCCGCGGACCTGTGGGAGGTGCGCGGGGGTCAGGCGCTGGCCGGCCGTGTCGACCCGCTCGACCTGGGCGTCGCGCGCACCGACGTCAGCGAGCTCCGCGGCGGCGACGCGCTCGTCAACGCGGACGTGGTGCGGCGCGTCCTCGGGGGCGAGGACGGTCCGGTGCGCGACGCCGTGGTCCTCGGCGCAGCCCTGGCGCTGGTGGCGGCCGACCCCGCGGCGCCGAGCACGCCCGTGGTGGAGCGGCTCGCCGACGCCCTCCCGCGGGCCCACGCCTCGATCGACTCGGGGGCCGCGGCGCACGTGCTCGCCGCCTGGGTCAGCGCCTCGAACGCCTGAGCACCGCCGCCACAGCGTGCTCGCTCGCGGCGGCGCGCAGCGGCGAGGCCCACGGCCGCTCGGTGCGCACCAGGCGCACGCCCTCGCCCTCGAGCCAGCGGAGCACCACCTCGCTCTCCTGCGCGGTGGCGGCCGCCGGCGCCCCGGGGCGGGCAGCGTCGACGGCCTCGGCGCTCAGGACGAGGGCGTCGACGACGGGGCGGGGGTCGGTGCCGTCCGCGGCGATCGCGGTGCCCACGAGGCGACCACGACGCACGCAGACGAGCTCCCACCCCCCGCCGGGCTCGGGCCGGGCGGCGACGAGCTCGCCGACGTCGACGAGGGCACCGACCCGCTGCGCCCTCCTGGCCCCCTGCAGGAACGCGGTCAGCTGTTCGCGCACCGCCGTCGCCTCCTCGAACCGCTCCTCGTCGCCGAGCCGGGCCATGCGTGCGGTGGCGGCCACCACGACGTCCGAGGGGTCGCCGCTCATCGCCGCCGCGGCCCGGTCGGCGACCGGGGCGTACCCGGTGACGTCCACGCCGCCGGTGCAGGGTGCGGAGCACCGACCGATGTCGGCGAGCACGCAGGCGCTGGCGTGCTCGGCGGCCCGGGCCGGCAGGCGAGGGGTGCACCGGCGCAGCGGCACGGCCTCGTGCAGCGCCGCGGCCGCGGCGTGGGCGTCGGCCGCCCGCGAGAACGGGCCGAGGTAGACCGCCCCGGAGCCCGCCGTCCCGCTGCTGGTGACGAGCGGCTCGGCCCCGTCGTCGCGCCGGGCCCTCACGACGGACAGCCGGGGGTACGGCTCGTCGGTGAGCTTGAGCCACGGGGCGCTCCCGGGGCGCCGTGACCGGCGGTTGTAGCGCGGTTCGTGCTCGGCGATCAACCGGAGCTCGCGCACGCGCGCCTCGAGCTCGGTGGCCGTCTCCACCACGTCGACGCCGGACGCCACGCGGACCATCTCCGCCATGCGGCTCCGTCTCTCGCCGGCCGTGAAGTACGAGCGGACCCGGGCTCGCAGGTCCACCGACGACCCCACGTGGAGCACCTCGTCGCCAGGGCCCCGGAAGAGGTAGACCCCGGGTCCCCGCGGGAGCCCGCGGGCGAGGTGACGCTTCGTCCGGACGGCCTGGGGAACCGTGGAGCCGTGCACGAGGACCTCCTCGAGCGTCGTCACGCCCTGGTTCCCGACGAGCGCCAGCAGGGCGTGCAGCACGTCCACGGTCGCCCTGGCGTCGTCCAGCGCACGGTGGGTCGGGGTGACGCTCGACCCCAGGTGCGCGGCCAGGGTCGACAGCTTGTGGTTGGCCACCGCGGGCCGCGGCAGCACGGCGCGGGCGAGGGAGAGCGTGTCGAGCACCGGCGACCGCGGCCACTCGCTGCCGCTGGCCGCGGCGGCGCCGCGGAGGAACGAGAGGTCGAAGCGAGCGTTGTGCGCCACGACCACGGCCCCGTGCGCCAGCTCCAGCAGGCTCGGGAGGACCGCGGAGACCGGGGGAGCGGTCGCCACCATCGCGTCCGTGATGCCCGTCAGCGCGGAGATGGCGGCCGGGACAGCGTGCGGTGGCCGCACGAGCGTCGACAGCTCGGCCTCGACCTGCCCGCCGCGCACCCGCACCGCGCCGATCTCGGTGATCGACGCGGTGGCAGGGCTCGCCCCGGTGGTCTCGAGGTCGACCACGAGGAAGGTGACCTCCGACAGCGGGGTGCCGGCCTCGTCGAGGGTCTGCTGGAGGGCGTGCGCCGGCGCGGCGCGCGAGGAGGCCATCGACGCACCGTAGGAGCGCGGTCCGACAGCGGCCGCGCCACCGTGCGCCGGCCAGCGGTCGCCTCGGTGGGCCCGAGGCGGGGGAGCGGTCCGACGGGGAGCGGTCCGACCGGGAGCGGCCCGACCGGGGGCCGGACCGACCTAGCATGACGTCGTGGCCGACCCAGCTCGCTCCGCGGGCTCCGCGCGCTCGCGAGCCGACGCGCCGCCGCGCGTGGTCGCCGCCCTGGTCGTCGTCGTCCTCGGGTGCTCTGCGCTGGCCGGGCTGGGGCTCGCGGACCCGGCGGTCCCCCCGGTCGGCGCCGCGTCCACCCCCTCCACCGTGTCCACGGACCCGGCGGACGGCAGCGTGCTGCGCCCCGGCGACGAGACGCGGGGCGGACGCGACGACGACGCCGCGGCGCACCGCGCCGTCGAGGACCTGCTCGACGCCCGCGCTGACGCGCTGCTCGCCCGCGACCGAGAGGGGTGGATGAGCGGGATCTCCACCGCCGGGCCCGCCGCGGGCTTCGCGCAGCGGCAGGCGGCCGTCTTCGACGACATCGCCGCGGTGCCCCTCGCGCAGTGGGGGTGGGAGCTGCTCGGCGAGGGACCGAGCCTGCCGGCGGACCGACGCGCCGAGCTCGGCGGCGACGGCTCGACCGCGCAGCCGTGGGTGGCCCGCGTGGCGCTGGTCTACCGCCTGAGCGGCGCCGGCGGGCAGGTGCGGCGGGAGAAGCACCTCACCGTCGCGCCCAGCCCGACCGGCTCGCCCCGCGGGTGGGCGCTCGTGGACGACACGGACGGGCCGAGCGTCCCGGACCTGTGGGACCTGGGGCCGGTCGACGTCCACCGCGGCGCGCGCTCGTTGGTCGTGGGCGCCGGGGACCTGTCCGGGGTCGCGGCCCTGGCGGACGAGGGCGCCGACCGCGTCGACGCGCTCTGGGGCGAGGACTGGCCCCGCGCCACGGTGGTCGAGGTCCCCGCCAGCGAGGAGCAGATGGCGCGCCTGCTCGGGCGCGAGGACGCCTCCGCGCTCGAGCGGGTCGCCGCGGTCACGACCGGGGAGAGGGTCGGTGGCGGCGGCGCGAGCACCGGCGACCGGGTGGTGCTCAACCCTCGGGGCTTCGCCGGGCTCACCGGCGTCGGTGCCCTCGTGGTGATGACGCACGAGCTGACCCACGTCGCGACCCGCGCGTCCACGTCGGGCCCCGTCCCCCCGTGGTTGTCCGAGGGGTACGCCGACTGGGTCGGGTACCACGGTCAGGGGCTGGGCCCCGAGAGCATCGCCGAGCCGCTGCTGCGCGAGGTGCGCGAGGCCGCCGCGAGCCCCCAGGGGCCGGCTGCGCTGGGCGCGCTGCCGGGCGCCGACGACTTCGACCCCGCGCAGGACAGCGTGGGCCAGGCCTACGCCGGGGCGTGGCTGGCGGCCGACCTCGTCGCGCGCCGCTACGGCGAGGAGAGCCTCGCGGGGCTCTACCGCGACACCGCCTCCGGCGCGCGGGTCGCTCCCGGCACCGACCTGCTGCGACGCAGCTCCCACGGCGGCGCCGACGACTCGCGCGAGCGTGCTGCGGCGGCGGACGCGGCTGCCGAGGCGGCGCTGCGCCGGCGTCTCGGGCTCGGGACGACCGCCTTCACGTCCGCGTGGCGCCAGCACGTCACGGCTCTGGCCGCCGGGAGGTCCTGACCATGGCCCGCACCCTCGTGGTGACCAACGACTTCCCCCCGCGCGCCGGGGGCATCGAGGCGTTCGTCGCCGCCATGGTCCGCGAGCTCCACG
>JARIBR010000193.1 GCA_029258695.1 Quadrisphaera sp. | reverse complement strand
GAAGATCCTGCCGCTGGTCTTCCACCTGCTCGGGGCGGAGTCGATGGAGGCCGCCCTGTTCGCCGGGTACGAGCGCCAGGTGCGCGAGCTGCACCCCGGCGCCCCGCTGCCGGCCCTGCACCAGTCGGACGGCGTGCTGGCCGACGCCGAGGGCCAGCGCCGCCGCATGGGCGACGAGGCGTTCTTCAGCGAGCTCAACGGCGGTGACGCCCCGGCCGACGCCTGGTCCGGTCTGCTGGAGACGGGCACCTGGACCGCCGCGACGTACGACGCGGCGCGGGCCGCCTCACCCGGCAACGAGGAGCGGCAGAAGCTCGTCACCGCGCTCGCCGCGAAGTTCTTCACCGCCTACACGCAGCAGGCCGGGTGGGTCGACCTGGACACCGGTCTGGTGGCCATCGCCGCGCACGCCAAGGCCCTGGGCTACGACGCCGTGGTGCTCTTCCTCGACGAGCTGGTGCTGTGGCTGGCCTTCGCCGTGCAGGACCGCGACTTCTTCCGCCGCGAGTCCCAGAAGCTCACCAAGCTCGTCGAGGCCGGCGCCGGGCAGCGGGCGGTCCCGCTGGTCTCCTTCGTGGCCCGGCAGATGGACCTGCGGCGCTGGTTCGCCGACGCGGGAGCCTCCGGGGCGGAGCAGGACGCGCTCGACACCGCGTTCCGCCACCAGGAGGGCCGCTTCGCCACCATCACGCTGGGGGACGACAACCTGCCCTACGTCGCCCGCCAGCGGGTGCTGCAGCGGCGCAGCGCGGACGGCGACCAGGTCATCGACGACGCCTTCAGCCAGCTCGAGCGGCGCCAGGCGGTGTGGGACGTGCTGCTGGACGGGGTGAACACCGACGAGAGCCACCGCGGCGCCGACGAGGCCGCCTTCAAGCTCACCTACCCGTTCTCGCCCGCGCTGGTCTCCACGCTGCGCTCGCTCGCCAGCGTCATGCAGCGCGAGCGCACCGCGCTGAAGGTGATGCAGCAGATGCTCGTCGACCAGCGAGAGAGCCTCACCGTCGACGAGGTGATCCCCGTGGGCGACGCCTACGACCACATCGTCACCGGCCAGAGCGCCCTAGACTCCACGATCGCCGCGCTGTTCCGCAGCGCCACCCGCCTCTATGAGGACAAGCTGCGCCCGCTGATGCTCACCGGGTACGGGCTCACGGAGGACGCGGTTGCGTCGGCGGCCGCCGCGGGCACGCCGCTGCCCCGCGGGTTCCTGGCCGACGACCGCCTGGCCAAGACGCTGCTGCTCGCCGCGGTGGCGCCCAACGTGCCGGCGCTGAAGGAGATCACCGCCTCACGCCTGGCGTCGCTGAACCACGGCTCCATCGTCTCGCCGCTGCCCGGCGCGGAGGCGTCCACGGTGCTCACCAAGGTGCGCGGCTGGGCCCGGGAGGTGCCGCAGCTGAAGGTCGACGTCGCCGGGCGCAACCCCGTGATCCGGGTGCAGCTCTCCGATGTGGACTTCGAGTCTGTGGTGGAGCGGGCCAAGGGCGAGGACAACGACGGGCGCCGCCGCGAGCTGGTCAAGGACCTCGTCGCCCGCGCCCTGGGCATCCCGCTCGGCAACCCCGACGTGCTCGGTGTGCACCGGCACTCGATCGTCTGGCGAGGCTCGCGCCGTGAGGTCGACGTCGTCTTCGGCAACGTCCGCGACGCCTCGTGGCTGACCGAGGAGCACTTCCGGGCCCGGCCGGGAACGTGGCGCGTGGTGATCGACCACCCCTTCGACGACGCCGGCCACTCCGCCGCCGAGGACCTCGCCCGCGTCGACCGGCTGCGGGAGAACGGCCTGGACAGCCGCACCGTGGTGTGGCTGCCGCGCTTCCTCTCCGAGGACCGGATGCGCGAGGTGCGCCGGCTCGTGGTGCTGGAGTGGCTGCTCACCGGCAGCGGCGAGCGGTGGACCGCGAGCTCGGACCACCTCTCCGAGGTCGACCGGCAGCAGGCGCGGGGCCTGCTCGAGCAGGAGCGCACCGCGCGCACCGCCGGGCTGGAGCGAGCCATCCAGGAGGCGTACGGCGCCGCGGCGTCCAGTGCCGGCACGCTGGTGGCCGACGACGCGCACGACCGCGTGCTCGTCAGCCTCGACCGCGGCTTCACCCCGGCCGAGCCGGTCGGGGCCGACCTCGCCGCGGCCTTCGGGCACCTGCTCGACCAGGCGTTGACGTCGAGCTACCCCAGCCACCCGCGGTTCGAGCCCGGCGAGCGCGAGGTCGCGGCCAAGGAGCTCGTCGCCGTCTACGGCCACGTCGAGCGGGCCATGGCCGACCCCGACCACCGGGTGCGCCTGGAGGGCGACGTCGCCGCCGTGCGCCGGGTCGCCACCCCGCTGGGGGTCGGCACGGCCGCGGAGACGTACTTCATCCTCACCGAGGAGCGCCTGAGGCCGTGGGCCACGGAGTTCACCAAGGCGATGTCACGCGACGGCGTCGGGCAGAACGACGCCGTCACCGTCGCCCAGCTGCGCGAGTGGATCGCCGCGGTCGAGCCCGCCTGGGGCCTGCGCCCGGAGGTCGCCGACCTCGTGGTGCTCACCTGGGGGGCGCTGCGTCAGCGGGCCTGGCACCACTTCGGAGCGTCGATCGCCACGCCCCGGCCGGGCGCCCTGAAGCCCGAGA
>JARIBR010000185.1 GCA_029258695.1 Quadrisphaera sp. | reverse complement strand
TTCGAGGAGCGCACCCCCTACGGCTTCAAGCGGCAGGACCCGTACACCAAGCTCTTCGAGGACCGCGTCATCTTTCTCGGGGTGCAGGTTGACGACGCCTCGGCCGACGACGTCATGGCCCAGCTGCTCGTGCTCGAGGCCTCCGACCCCGACCGCGACATCACGCTCTACATCAACAGCCCCGGTGGCTCGTTCACGGCACTGACGGCAATCTACGACACCATGCAGTACATCCGCCCCGACATCACCACGGTGTGCCTGGGACAGGCGGCCTCCGCGGCGGCCGTGCTGCTCGCGGCGGGCGCTCCGGGCAAGCGGCTCGCGCTGCCCAACGCCCGCGTGCTCATCCACCAGCCGGCCATGGCCGGCGGCGACTACGGCCAGGCCTCCGACATCGAGATCCAGGCGAACGAGGTGCTGCGGATGCGCACCTGGCTGGAGACGACGCTGTCCAAGCACACCGGTCGCAGCCCCGAGCAGATCCGGCTCGACATCGAGCGGGACAACATCCTCATCGCCGACGCGGCGAAGGAGTACGGGATCGTCGACCAGGTCCTCGAGACCCGCAAGGCCAGCGCGGTCGCCGCTGCCGGCTGACCCGCGCTGCGGCGCGGCGGGAGCGCTCGACGCCCCGCCGCGCCGCGCTCCCGGTGTCCGCCGGGGGCCGTACGATCACAGCTGGACGGCGGGCCCACTGACGGTTGGTGGCCCGCCCGTGAGATCACCGTCGCCCGCACGGGGCGGTGGCAGAGGAGAGGAACGTCCGCGTGGCACGCATCGGTGAGGGAGCGGACCTGCTCAAGTGTTCTTTCTGCGGGAAGAGCCAGAAGCAGGTGAAGAAGCTGATCGCCGGCCCCGGCGTGTACATCTGCGACGAGTGCATCGACCTCTGCAACGAGATCATCGAGGAAGAGCTCACCGAGACCTCGGAGCTCGGCATGGTAGAGCTGCCCAAGCCGCGGGAGATCTTCGACTTCCTCCAGACCTACATCATCGGCCAGGACGCCGCGAAGCGGGCGCTCGCCGTGGCGGTCTACAACCACTACAAGCGGGTCCGTGCGGAGCCGGCCACGAAGGACGCCGAGAACGTCGACATCTCGAAGTCGAACATCTTGCTCATCGGCCCGACGGGGTGTGGGAAGACGTACCTCGCGCAGACGCTCGCCAAGATGCTCAACGTGCCGTTCGCCATCGCCGACGCGACCGCCCTCACCGAGGCCGGATACGTCGGCGAGGACGTCGAGAACATCCTGCTGAAGCTCATCCAGGCAGCGGACTACGACGTCAAGAAGGCCGAGACGGGCATCATCTACATCGACGAGGTCGACAAGATCGCCCGCAAGTCCGAGAACCCCTCCATCACCCGCGACGTCTCGGGGGAGGGGGTGCAGCAGGCGCTGCTGAAGATCCTCGAGGGCACCACCGCCTCGGTGCCGCCGCAGGGTGGGCGCAAGCACCCCCACCAGGAGTTCATCCAGATCGACACGACGAACGTGCTGTTCATCGTCGGCGGGGCCTTCGCCGGGCTCGACGAGATGATCGAGTCGCGGCGCGGCACGAAGGGCATCGGCTTCGGGGCGCCGCTGCACATCGCGGACGCCACGACGAGCTCCTTCGGCGAGGTCATGCCCGAGGACCTGCTGAAGTTCGGGCTCATCCCCGAGTTCATCGGACGCCTGCCGGTCATCACCACGGTGCGCAACCTCGACGCCGAGGCGCTCGTGCGGATCCTCACCGAGCCGAAGAACGCCCTGATCAAGCAGTACCAGCGGATGTTCGAGATCGACGGCGTGGAGCTCGAGTTCAGCCCGGACGCCCTCGAAGCCGTGGCCGACCAGGCGATCCTGCGCGGGACCGGTGCTCGCGGTCTGCGCGCCATCATGGAGGAGGTGCTCCTCCCCGTGATGTTCGACCTGCCCAGCCGCGACGACGTGGCTCGCGTGGTCATCGAGAAGGACGTGGTGCTCACCAACGTCCTGCCGACCCTCGTGCCGCGCGAGAAGACCGCGGTGCGCAAGCGTCCCCGCCAGGAGAAGTCCGCCTGAACGGCCCCGCCGACGGGCCACGCGCCGGGCTGGCCACGCGCGGGCTGGCCACGCGCGGGCTGACCGTGGCTCCGGTGACCGGTTTCCCCGGCGATGCCAGCTCGTCGGTGGGCGTGCGCTCCGGGGCCCGTTCCCGCCGGTGATCGAGGCCTCTTCCCGCCGGTGATCGGGGCCTGTTCCCGCCGGTGACCGCGGTCAGCGGGCATCCTCCTGGGTCGACGAGCCGTGGCGGACGCCGGCGCGAGCCCGCGCGTGCTTCGAGCCCGCGAGCACCCGCTGGTCCATCACGCCGTCGGGGGCCGTCGCGGGCCGGAGGAAGCGTCGATCGGTGACGGTCCGGGCTCGTCGGCTACCCACGGATCGACCGGGGACGTCCAGCCGCGATGCGTGGGCTTCGCGTTCGCCACGCGTCGATCGGGGACGCCCGGCCGCGTTCCGACGCCGTCCCCGTGTCGATCGGGGACGCTGCGCCGCGCTCTGACTGGTGATCTGCGCGGTGGTCCGTCCCCAGTCGTGGTGTCGAGATGCAGGGGTAGCCACCCGGCCGGCACCGTGCGGCTCATCGGGGGGGGCATGCCGCCGACGTGGTGCCGGCCGGTGATGCCGTTCTCGTCCACCACCGCTCGAGGCTCGAACGTGCTTGTCCACAGGGCCACCGTCGTCCGCGCTCGATCCGTCGCGCTGCGGCCCAGGCTTCCCGGATGACGAGCGCAGCAGCGGCAGCGGTGCGGGAGCTGGCAGGAGTGGCCGGGAGGACCGAGGTCGCCGCTCGCAGCAGCGAGGACGCGGTCGACTGGGCGGTGCGCTCGCGCCAGCTCGTCCGGCTCCACCCTCGGACGCTGGTCGTCCCCGAGTCCGTCGACGACTGGAGATCACGGTGCGCGGCGGCCCTTCAGTGGGCGGGTCAGGGCAGCGCCGTGAGCCACCGGTCGGCGTTGCGTGCCTGGGGGGTGGAGGACTCGCCCTCCACCCCGGGGACGGCGCGCGAGCTCGTTGAGGTCCTCGTCCCGCACTCACGGCGTCTCCGGTCCGCTCTCGCCTCCGGCGCGGTGGTCCACCGTTCCCGCCGGCCCGCCTCGACGCTGGTCCGCGGCGGGTTGACGGTGGTGAGCCTGGAGCGTGCCATCGCGCAGTCGTGGCCGTCCGCCTCGGGCGCGAGCCAGCGGTCGCCGGCGATCACGTCGGTGCGTGAGCGGCGGACCACCGTCTCCCGGTTGAGGCGCGAGCTCGTGGACCACCCCCGTCTGCCGGGCCGACGCCAGCTGCGCGAGCTCCTCACCCTGCTCGAGGCGGGCTGCCACAGCGAGCTGGAGCTGTGGGGCTACCTCGAGGTCTTCGACGGGCCGCCCTTCGCCCACCTCCAGCGCCAGGTCCGCAGCCGTCATGACGGGCGGGTGGTGTGGTTCGACCTGTGGGACCCCGAGGCACGGGTCGACGTCGAGCTCGACGGCCGTCGCTACCACGCAGGTGTCCACGACTGGGAGCACGACATCCTCCGCGACGCCCTGGTCGCCGAGCACGGCGGCATCACGCTCAGGTTCTCGCACGAGCGCCTGACCCGAGACCCTGCAGGGTGCCGCGCGCAGGCGTGGCGCGTCATGAGCGTTCGGCGCCAGCAGCTGGGGGCACCTCCGCTGCTCGCGCTCTGATCACTGCCCCTCGAGAGAGCCTGACGTCGAGGGGCCAGCGCGCAGCCTGGTCCGCCGCGCTCGCCGCCGATAGCGCCGCCGTCCGCCGTCGCCCCGTCCGCCCGTCCGGCTCGCAACCTCGCGCGCCGGGCCCTGCGCGACCTTGTCCGAGCGGGGACGCCCCGCCGCGCTGAGCGTTCGGGCAGCGCCGATGGCGGTCCCCGGTCGGAGAGCGGAAGGGACCTCAGCGCGGGGCGGCGTCCCCACAGCGGAGAGAGGGGAGCAGCGAGAGCAGCGGTGCTCGAGCTCGTGACCCAGGAGTCCTGGGCGACCACCGGGGACGCGCTGCCGCACGGCAACCGTGCGTCGGTGCGGTGGGGCGTCCCCGGTCTGGGGAGGGGGTGGTGCGTCGGTGCGGTGGGGCGTCCCCGGTCGGCTGCGTGGGCGCTCCCAGCGACGGAGGGCTGGGCCTGGGGAGCCGCCCACCTCGCCGGCACGCTCAGGCGGCGGTGTCCTCCCCGGGGACCAGGTGGACCTCCCGGACCTCGACGCCCGGTGAGCCGCTCTCACCGGGATCGCCCGCCACGAGGGAGGCCTCGCGCACCTTCCCCGAGGAGCGGACGTCGTCCAGCGCGGCCTCGAGGTCCTCCCGGTGGGCGTCGGCCACGGCGAGCACCAGGGACGCCACCTCGGTGCGCTGGCTGACCTTGGCCTCCGACTTGGCCTTGCGGATGCCCGCCAGCGCGGACGCCGCGAGGTCGAGGACCACGGGGTGCGCCTCCAGGGAGCCCACCACCTCCGAGGTCACGGGCCAGGGTTCACGGTGGATCGACGTCGACCCGTCGCTGCGCCACCAGGACCACACCTCCTCGGTGACGAAGGGCAGGAACGGAGCCAGCAGCCGCAGCTGCACGTCCAGCGCGGTGGCCAGCGCCGCCTGGGCCGAGGCCGCGTCGTCACCGGAGCCGTAGGCGCGCTCCTTGACCAGCTCGAGGTAGTCGTCGCAGAACCCCCAGAAGAACCGCTCGGTCACCTCCAGCGCGCGCGTGTAGTCGTAGTCCTCCAGCGCCGCGGTCGCCTCGTCCACCACGGCGGCCAGACCCGCGAGCATGGCGGCGTCCAGGGGGCGCGTCACCGCGGCCAGCCCGGGCACGTCGCCGCCGGGCAGCGTGCCGAGCACGAACTTCGAGGCGTTGAGCACCTTGATCGCCAGGCGCCGGCCCACCTTCATCTGGGCCTCGTCGAAGGGGGTGTCGAGGCCCGGGCGCGCCGAGGCCGCCCGCCAGCGCACCGCGTCGGCGCCGTACCGCTCCAGGATGTCGGTGGGCACCACGACGTTGCCCTTGGACTTCGACATCTTCTTGCGGTCCGGGTCGGTGACGAACCCGGAGATCATCGCCCGGGCCCAGGGCAGCGAGCCGTTCTCCAGGTGGGCGCGCACCACGGTGGAGAACAGCCAGGTGCGGATGATGTCGTGCGCCTGCGGACGCAGGTCCATGGGGAAGGTCGCCGCGAACAGCTCGGGGTCGCGCTCCCACCCGCAGACCACCTGCGGGCTGAGCGACGACGTCGCCCAGGTGTCCATGACGTCCGGGTCACCGGTGAACCCGCCCGGCACCCCACGCTGGTCCTCGCGGTACCCCGGGGGCGCGGCGGTCAGGGGGTCGACGGGGAGCGCGCTCTCGTCGGGGGAGATCACTGCGTCGTAGCGGGGCTCGCCGTCGGCGTCGAGCGGGTACCACACGGGGAAGGGCACGCCGAAGAAGCGCTGGCGGCTGATGAGCCAGTCGCCGTTGAGCCCGCCCACCCAGTCCGCGTAGCGGTGCTTCATGAACTCCGGCACCCACGCGAGGTCGCGCCCGCGGGCGAGGAGGTCCTCGCGCAGCGCGCCGTCACGCCCGCCGTTGCGCAGGTACCACTGCCGCGAGGCGACGATCTCCAGCGGCTTGTCGCCCTTCTCGTAGAAGTTGGCCTTGCGCTGGGCGGCTACCGGCTCCCCGACGAGCGCCCCCGCCTCCCGCAGGGCGGCGACGGTGCGCTCCCGGGCGGTGAAGGTCGTGGCGCCGGCAAGGCCCTCGACGTACAGGGAGCGGCCGGCGTCCTCGGCGATCCACGACGGCTCCTCGCGGGTCAGCCGCCCGTCGCGCCCGACCACCGAGCGCGTGGGCAGGTCCAGCTCACGCCACCACGTGACGTCGGTGAGGTCCCCGAAGGTGCAGCACATCGCGACGCCCGCGCCCTTGTCCGCCTCGGCGAGCGGGTGGGCGAGCACGGGGACCTCCACGCCGAACAGCGGCGAGGTGACGGTGGTGCCGAACAGGTCGGCGTACCGCTCGTCGTCGGGATGGGCGACCAGCGCCACCACGGAGACCAGCAGCTCCGGCCGGGTGGTCTCGATCTCCACGGCGCCGCCACCGTCCGAGCGCGGGAAGGCCACGCGGTGGTAGGCACCGGGGTAGTCGCGGGCCTCCAGCTCGGCCTGGGCCACCGCCGTCTGGAAGGTCACGTCCCACAGCCCGGGCGCCTGGGCCTGGTAGGCCTCGCCGCGGGCGAGGTTGCGCAGGAACGCCCGCTGCGCGACGGCGCGGGCGTCGTCGCTGATCGTCGTGTAGGTCCGCGACCAGTCCACCGACAGGCCCACGCGCCGCCAGAGGTCCTCGAAGACCTTCTCGTCCTCACCGGTGAGCCGCTCGCAGAGCTCGATGAACGTCGGCCGGCTGACGGGCACCGGCCTCTTCGGGTCGGGCTCGTCCGGAGGGGTGAAGCTGGACTCCTGCGGCAGCGTGGGGTCGCAGCGCACGCCGTAGTAGTTCTGCACGCGGCGCTCGGTGGGCAGGCCGTTGTCGTCCCAGCCCATCGGGTA